>NZ_JBSSCH010000002.1:0-271685 GCF_054059615.1 Thermostichus sp. OS-CIW-33 | reverse complement strand
TTTTCTCGTTTTGACAAATTGGCCAGGAACTTCTTGAGTTTTCTCTATCTCGTCAGTGCTCTCTTTTGGCTCAAATGAAAGATCAACACAACCTAACTCTAAAAACACCCACAAGGGAAGACAAGGCACTATTGAGCAGTACTCAATGGAGCAAGGGATCCCCTCCGCCGGCTATGAGTAGCAGCTCGGAAAAAGGATTTGGCCCCGCTCTGTCCTGTGGAGGTTGCGGTTTCCCCATAGCGCTCACGCAAACGGCCAATGAACTTCTCCACCGCAGACGTCGAAAACTTTTGATAAGCAGCAGTCTATGCTGTTTCTACGGCAGAGGCCAAAAATGCCTCGATCTCAGAGCGTTGGGGCAAGCTAGGTTGGGCTCCTGCACGGGTTACGGCCAAAGCAGCGGCGGCATTGGCAAAACGCAGGGCTTCCCTCAGGGATCTGCCGGCAGCCAAACAGGCAGCTAAGGCCCCACAAAACCCATCTCCGGCAGCGGTGGTATCCACCACTTCCACAGGATGAGCTGGCCAATGGCCACTTTCTTCCCCATCTGCCCAGACCAGCCCTGCCCCTCCCAAGGTAAGGATAACGGCTGGGATCCCGTGTTTCTGCAGTTCCTGAGCCACCTTTTGGGCTTGTTCCGGCGTCTCCACAGGGGATTGGGCAAGGGCAGCCGCTTCGCTTTCGTTGAGCACCAAGTAGCGAACCCGGCGCAACAGGGATCCCGGCAATGGCACGATGGGCGCAGGGTTGAGCAAAATCGGGATCCCTTGGGCAAAGGCTTGTTCTGCTGCAGCTTGCACGGTGGGCAGGGGGATTTCCAGTTGCAGCAGGAGCAGGGCCGCCGGGGTAAAGGGAGGCAAATGCTCCGGCAGATAGCGACCATTGGCTCCAGGGCTGACCACGATTCTGTTTTGCCCGCCGGGATCCACTGTGATCAAAGCTAGGCCGCTGGGCCCCTCCAACTGCCTCAGGTGGCGGGTATCCACGCCGTTGTGCTCCAGGTTCTCTTGGAGCAGACGCCCAAACTCATCGGATCCCACCGCTCCCCACATTTCCACCTGGGCTCCCGCCCGCGCCGCTGCCACCGCTTGATTGGCTCCCTTACCGCCAGGGTAGGTGGCGTAGTCGGATCCCAGCACCGTTTCCCCAGGGCCGGGATGATGGGGCACCTGCACCACCAAATCCATGTTCAAGCTACCCACCACTCGGATCGGGCCTGCCATCGGGCTTGTGGGGAAATCCTGTTGGAAAAGCAGAGATCTAGAGATCTTTGGTTTGGATCCCTGGGCAGCTATTGTATCAGCCGCCGGTCTTGGCCAGGGATCCCCTTGAGCGCCCTACCACGCGGCAAGGGCTGATAGCAGTCGTGGTTTTTATTACCATCTATTTCAACTGATCGCGCTAGCGGGCCGGAGGCCTTAGCAGGAAGCAACCGGTCGTTTGTTTCACCTCAACGGTGAGATAAATGACTATGCGTTGTGGAACGGTTATCTGTAGGGATTGGTCGCCCTTCGACATATCGCCACTCTGCTGAAAACACAGGGCAAGAACCCGATTCCAAAGGTTGAGGATCCCGACTATCTTGGTGGGTGTTGACCCAGGAAGCAAGCCATGCTGCTGACCACTACAGACGTGCTCCAAGGTAGAGAGGTTGAGCGTTACTTGGGCATTGTTACCGCCGAGGTAGTTTATGGCACCAATGTTCTACGGGACTTCCTTGCTAGCCTCCGCAACATCATCGGGGGACGCACAAGAACCTATGAAGAAGTTTTCGAGAATGCCCAGAAAAAGGTTTTGGAAGAGTTGGAGCAGCGAGCCAAACGTTTGGGAGCAAATGGCATCCTAGGCGTTAGCATTCATACCAACATGAGCACGACAATGATCCTCGTTACCGCCACCGGCACCGCCGTTAAGCTCCGCTGACGGATGCTTCTGTTGAAGGTTTCCCTTTCTCGGAAGATGATGGCAGCCTGTTCTCAGGCCAGGCTTTCCATCACCGCCTCGTCGATCTCGAAATTGGCATAGACATTCTGCACATCGTCTAGGTTGTCGAGACGCTCCATCAGGGCAAGCACTGACTTGGCCGTATCGGGATCCTCCACATGCACCTCAGTGGATGGGATCCAGCGGATGGCCGCATCTTGCACTGGGTAGCCCTCTTTTTTCAGGTAGGTGGCCACCTGCTCCAGCAAAGAGTAGTCGCAGTACACCTCTGCTCCTGTGCCTTCCACCTTGAAGTCGTCTCCTCCCGCTTCCGCCACCGCCAGCAACAGGGCTTCGGGATCCAACACCTCCTCCAGGCTGATCACCCCTTTTTGCCGGAACAGCCAGCTCACGCAGCCGGCTTCTCCCAAGCTGCCGCCGGTTTTGCTGAAGGCTTCTCGCACCTCGGCAGCCGTGCGGTTGCGGTTGTCGGTCATGGCCTCGATCAACACAGCCACCCCACCGGGGCCGTAGCCCTCGTAGCGAACTTCTTCCAGGGGGCTGTCGTCGCTCCAGTTGCCGGCTCCCTTGGCAATGGCTCGTTCAATGTTTTCGCTGGGCATCCCCGCTGCTTTGGCTTTCTCCACTGCCGCCCGCAACTGAAAATTCCCATCCGGATCTGGCAAGCCGTTGCGAGCTGCCACGATGATGGCCCGCGAGAGTTTGGTAAAGAGGCTGCCCTTTTTGGCATCTACACGGGCCTTTTGCCGTTTAATGTTGGCCCACTTGCTGTGTCCTGCCATGCCGCCACACACCAGTCAAGCAATGAATTGGAGGGATCCCTCCACTTTTGAAGCCTAGATCACCTCGGCTCAGGACTCAACCCCACGGCAACTGGGAGGGTACCGGCCTGGTCACAAAACAAGGGATCCTGAGGATCCCTCACAACCCAGACTTAGCCACCCCATAACCCCCTCAGGGCTGGATCGGCTGCCGCTGAATTACATCCCCTTGAGGTGGAGGTGGAGCGGCTGGGGTTTCTTGAGGGGTAGGCGTTGCCTCTATGGGAGGAGTTTCCCCAGGAGGCGGGGGCAGAGGGGGCACACCTTCTCCAGGCACAGGCCCAGGTGTAGGCGTGGGGGTTGGGGATGGAGTTAGAAAGGGCGTCACCTGTCCGAACAGCTCGGCATAGAAAATCGCATCTTGCTCTGGCCCAAAGCGCCCCACTTCCCAACGGTGACGGGGCACAAACATTGTTTGCAGCAGCACTTCCCGGCTGACAAAAGCGGGAGTACCCGAGAAGACGTAGCCATCGACAATGACTCGATTCAAATCGGGCCGAGTTTGAAACACCCGATCCACCTCCCGCAGCATCTCCGTATCCAGCCGCCCCAGCAGAGTTTCCAGAGTGTCTTCAGGTCTGATCAGTACCCGCACCGAAAAGCGGTAATCTTCGCAACGATAGTCCCCACAGATCTTGACCAGCTCGTTACGCACCCGGATTTGCGCCCCAGGATCCAGATTGCGCCCCGGCACAAGGACTTCTTCCTGAGGTTGCTGTTCGACCGGCTGGGCCCATAGCTGGAGTTGACTTGCCCATCCTGCCCAAACTAGGGATCCGAAAAACAAGCCAAATCCCAAGCCTTTCAGGGGAAGGCTCCAACCCAGACTGCCCTGCTTAGAGCGGGGTGAAAAGGGGGGCTCACAATCCTGGATCGGGCTGTTCATAAAGCGTTGACCGATTCCTCAGCGATGGCTACCGCCAAATCTACCCGACATCGGCTAGGGAGGCACTAGGCAGGGAGAAAAATAGGGTATCGGCTCCGAATGGTTTCAAAATAGGGGCAGATAAATAGGGAAGCTTTGACAAACTCCCTGTCCTGGGCAGCAACGGATGTGCTGTGGCAGCGCATGGGTGTAGGATCTTAGGCTCTGGGTTCCCGCTCTGCAGGCAGGCCAGTGCTCTGCTGTGTGGGCAATGGATCCATGGATTGTTATTACCGTTGAGATCGCAAACCCAATTCTCTTCTTCTTCTCACGTCTTCTCATGACCGCGGTTGTTCCTTCACCTTTGCGCTACGCCTACTACCCCGGCTGTGTGGCCCAGGGGGCCTGTCGTGAGCTGTATGACTCCACCGACCAGATTGCGCGGCATCTGGGCATTGAACTGGTGGAGCTGGAAGCCGCTTCCTGCTGTGGTTCGGGCACCTTCAAAGAAGAATCGGAGCTGCTGGAAGATACAGTGAATGCCCGCAACCTGGCTTTGGCGGAAGCGCTGGGGCTGCCGATGCTCACCCACTGCAGCACCTGTCAGGGGGTGTTGGGCCGCGTGAATGAAAAGTTAAAAGCTGCGAAAACCGCGAGTCCAGAGTACTTTCACCAGGTGCAGGCCCTGTGCCAGAAAGGAGGCTGCGAGAGCTGCTACCAGGGCACAGGCGATGTGCGCCATTTGCTGTGGGTGCTGGCTCATGACTACGGCCTGGAGCGATTGGCCCAACAGGTCAAACGGCCTCTCCTGGGACTGCGCTGCGCTGCCTTCTACGGGTGTTATCTGTTGCGGGCCTACGACATCTCCCGCTTTGATGTGGCACGGGATCCCCGTTTGATGGAGGATCTCTTCGAGCGTTTGGGGGCCACCCCCGTTTGGTATCGCGGGCGCACCCAGTGTTGCGGCTGGCCCATTTCCAGCTACGCCCCGCAGCAGTCTTTCTCGATGGCAGGCCGGCATCTCGTAGAGGCAATAGAGGCGGGAGCCGATTGTTTGGTTACCCCCTGTCCCCTATGTCACCTCAACTTGGACTCTCGGCAGCCGGAGGTGGAACAGGTGATCGGGCGCAAGCTGGGGATCCCGATCCTGCATTTGCCACAATTGGTGGGCCTGGCCCTGGGGATCCCGGCGAAAAACTTGGGACTGAACCGCCATGTAGTACAGGTGGAAAGAGCCCTGCAAAAAATAGGCCGCTAAATCCCACTTGATGGCTGGGGGATCCCTGGGCAAACATCAGGTCTGGGAAGGATGTGTTATTCTGCCCAGCAAGGTACCTGTCCTTGTTCAAAAACCGCAAAGATCCTCGTAAGCTTAGATCCACCTACTCCTGCTTGGCAGCTCCCTATGGTAGTCTCGGATCCCTTTGGCCTTGTTGTGCAAGAAGTGCAGCAGGGCGGGTACGCAGACCGAGTGAAAAAGCTGGTTTACTTTGCCTGCACCAGCACTTGGGAAAGCGATGTCAGCAAGTTGAACCAAATAGACCTGAAAGCTCTGCTGGAGCAGCTCTGCCGCCAGCACGCTACCCTTGATGCTTTGGGCCAGCGCTTTCGAGATGCCATTAGCCGCATCAACAAAAAAGCCGAGTATGCTCGCATCGCCAAGATGCTGCTAAGCAAGCTACAGCCCCTGTATCAACAGCCCCAAGCGGATCCCTCTAGCCCACTCATGCCCTCGCCCAAGGAGCCATCAGCTTGGGCCGCACCCTCGCCTATCTTGTCCTTGGAGTATGGAAGCCCACGACTGCAAAAGCAAGACTACGATCCCTTCGAGCTGCGGGCAGGGGTGATGCGGCAAACCAGCCCTTTGCGGGCCAAGCTGGTTCTGTTCACGGCTTTGTACCACAAAGTAGAGCCTACTCTGCAGGGGTTGGCGGCCCTGCGGCGCTACAGCCTGGACGAGCTGCTCAGAGCCCTCTACGATGCCTGCGCCTCCCCCCAAGAACTGGAAGCCCGGCTGAAGGAGGCGGTGCAGCAGTTGCAGGAGCCGGATCAGGATGGCCAAGCCGCCAATGCTGTGCTGCAGATGCTGAAGCCTCTTTACGTTGACGTGCCCCCAGCGACCCTCCCCGGCGGAGGATTGGCTGCTGAGCCTCTCTCCGCCAATCTGGATTGGCTGAATACCGAAGATGCCGCTCGCGCGGGCGAGGCAGAGTCCCTGGCCAGCCCCATGACTTGGATTGACGCTGGGATCCCAGAAGATGAGGAAGAACCTGCAGATCCTCTGGCTTTTGCAACCTGGACAACACCACCCGGCCCCTCTTCTGACCTGCGACAGGAGATCCCAGAGTCCTGCCGCCAACTGCTCCATCACAGCGCCGGATCCTTGATGGTTGCCATCGAGAACACCCTAAGCGAGTTGGGCAACGCCCTGGACGAAGGTCTGCAGGATGAGGATCCCGTCCAATATCTGACCCTCAAACACCAGGTGCTGCGCGGCTTCTTGAGGGATGTCGAGGGATCCGCCGCAATGTTCATGGGGATCTTGAAAAAGCTAGAACAATCGGAGTGGCGCCTGGTGCAGCCCCTGCGCGTCAGCAATGCAAAACAGGCTCTGCCGGAGGCGGTTACCGAAATGCCCGCTGAGCTGGCGGATCCCTATGCTTCCCTAAGACAGGTGTTGGCCAGCAGCGAGCTGGCCCAGCAAAAGCCGCAGTTGGAGCAGGAGGTGATGCGTTTGGTGCGGCGCAGCGTCGGCTCTGTCAAAACTGCTATCGAACAGGCCCTGAGCGAGTTGGGCAAGGCGTTGGATGAGCAGTTCCAAACCTGCACCCTAGAGGAAGCCTTGGTTCTCAAGTACCAAACACTACGCGCCTTTTTGCAGGAAGTGGGGGAGATCTCCACCAAATTTGCTGCTTTCTTGGATCGCATGGAGGAGGCAGAGCGCCGTCTGTTCGGGCTGGTTTGAAGCTCAAACCCGCTGTTTGGGGATCCCGTTCAACACTGGCGATCAGCTGCGCAGAGTGCTGGGGAAACGCCCGGATCCTTATCTAGAATAACCACCAGTGCAGCTCCTCTCTCACTTCTCTGAGCTCTCCCCTCTCTTCTATGGATGCCAAGGATCTGCTTCGGCTTTACCGGGCAGGACGGATCAACTTTGCCGGCGAGAACCTGGCCGCCCTTGACCTGAGCCGGGCCGATTTAATCGGGGTGGATCTCTCCCAAGCAGACCTGCACAGCGCCAACTTGATCTTCGCCTTCTTGGGGCGGGCCAAGCTGCAGAAGGCCAACCTCGTCGGGGCTAACCTCGGGGGGGCCAACCTCAGCCAGGCGGACTTGAGCGAGGCGGATCTCAGAGATGCCCAGTTGCACGGCGCCACCCTACAAGGGGCAGATTTGCATGGGGCCAACCTGACGCTGGCTCTGTTGATCGATGCCAACCTGCTGGATGCGGATTTGCGTTGGGCCAACCTCACCAGTGCCAACTTGGGAGGGGCTTGCCTGCGGGGGGCCAATCTCCGTTTCGATAGCCGCCGGGGAGCGGTATTGCGCAACGCCAATCTTAGCCGCGCTGATCTCAGCGGAGCCAACCTGTCGGGAGCGGATTTGACGCGGGCCGACCTGAGCGGGGCCAACCTAAAAGAGGCCAGTTTGATCAAGGCCAACTTGCAAGGGGCCAGCCTGCAGCAAGCCCGTTTGCAGGGAGCCATCCTGAGCGAGACCGACCTGAGGGGGGTTTCTTTTTTGGGGGCAGACCTGCAAGGGGTGCAGATGGCGCGGGCCAACTTGAAGGAGGCGATACTTCGCCAGGTGAATCTGACAGAGGCCAACTTGAGCGAGGCGGATCTGGCCGCAGCCGATCTGTCCGCCAGTTGTCTGTGCTCGGCCAAACTGGCGCGGACGGATCTCAGTCGGGCCAATCTGGCCGGGGCCGATTTGCGGTGTGCCAACCTGGTGGATGCCTATTTGGGCCGCACCAACCTGGAAAATGCCGATCTCGGCGAGGCAATCCTAACCCGAGCCGATCTGAGCACAGCCAACCTCAGCGGGGCCAATTTGCGCGGGGCAACTCTGCCGGATGGACGGATAGGCTGATTTGACCGGCTCGCCGCCTCACAAGACGAGGATTCTTATCACTGGCTAAGACGGGGATCCGCCCCGGAAAAGGTGAGGTTTTCCCCTGCCCCAGAGGGGCCACAACCGCTACCCTACAAGGGAAGGATGGGTCAAAGAGATCCGTGAACAGCCGCCGATTTCTGTCCTTGATGGAAGCTTTGTGGGCCGATCTGCCCTTGCCGGAATGGTTGCCGGGGGCAGGAGAGCGCTCCTGGCAGCAGACGGTGGCAGCCCTGCTCCAGCTCTGGCAAGAAGTTGGACAGTTTGGGGTGGTGATCGGTGGGCCGGTGTCTTGGTGGCCCCCCTGGGTGGTTCGGGATCCGCTGCCTCAACTGCCGTCGCCCATTGACGCTCCAGAACCGAACCTGAAGCTGCGGGAGCTGGCCCGTGAAGATCCCTGGCTGTTTACCCCTGACTTGTCCCCTGAGTCGATTCTGACCCCTGGCCAGACGGTGATCCCTCTCCTGCCGCAGGATCCCCTGGTGGAGGAGCCTTTTTTGCTGGTGCTCACCCCTGTTTTTTCGGCGGTGGCCGCCCAAGGGCATCACCCCCACACGCGGCAGAGGGGGATGATGGTGTCTTTTGAGCCGGAAGTGGTGCATCGGGCTTGGCAGATCCTAGAGCAGCGGGTTCAACAGGGTAGGCCGGATCGCTTGCCCTTCTGGCAGGAGCTGATCAAGCACCATCCCCTCATGGAGCCTCATGTGCGGGTGCTGGCCCGCTTCAGCAGCCTTCTTCTGCTGGGAAACCTAGCCGAGTCGGGATCCCCGCCCGCTCGCTTACCCCCCGCCAGAGCCGAGAACTCCCCTGCGCCCACAACCCGGCCAGAAGATTGGCAGAAGCGGCGGTCTCCTCCTTCCCATGGCCAGCCTGCCGGTCAAGGCCAACAGAACAGCCTTTCGGAGGCAGAACTGTTGCGGGCTCTCATCCACGAGATCCAGACGCCCCTCAGCACCATCCGCACCTTGGTTAGTCTCATCCTGAAGCGGCACGATCTGCCGTCGCGGGTACGGGAATACGTGGAGAAAATTGACCGCGAATGTACCGAGCAAATCAACCGCTTCGGGCTGTTTTTCCAGGCTACAGAAACGGTGATGCCCGCTGCTACCCCACAGGAGGGGCGTCGGCTTCAGCTAGAGCCCATTGCGCTGGTGGACTTGGTGCGGCAAAACCTGCCTCGCTGGCAGGAGCAGGTGGAACGGCGGGGATCCCAACTGGAGCTGGAGATTCCCGATGAGCTGCCGGATGTGGTCAGCGATCCCAAGGCGCTGGAAGCGGTGCTGTTTGGCATGGTCGACCGCATTGCCCGCAGCACCCCGGCTGGCAGCCACATTCGCGCCCAGTTGGTCAGCGCAGGGGAACTGGTCAAACTCCAGTTTCAGGTCAACACCCCTGAGGGCAGCGACGCCACTGTTGCCTCAGAGCCCAAATCCCCTCAGGCGATTGGGCAGTTGTTGGTCGTGCAGCCGGATACCGGTGCAGTGAGCCTCAGCCTTCCCGTCACCCAAACTCTGTTCCGCGCCTTGGGGGGCTACCTCACCGTGCGCCATCGCGCCCGTCGGGGGGAAATTCTCAACATCTACCTGCCCCGCCAGCTATAAGCCACCCAGTTGGGATCCCGATAGCGTCTCAGGATTGATATGGCGGATTGCAGGGGAGGTAGGGCTAGGATCGATCTGCCAGCGCCGGGAGAGTCTAGGGATTGGATCCATGCCGAGAGCCAGAAAAGTTGCTGAACACCATCCAGAGCCTGAACCCGTCTGCGGAGCCGGAGAACCCAAGGTTAAGGGGGTCACTCTTTCTGCCCAGCAGCTTTCCACTTTGCTTCACGAAATGCGCAATCCTCTCACCGCCCTGAGCACGCTGGCCAAGTTATTGCAAAAACGCTTGCCCCCCGAGGATCGCAACCACTGGATTGGCCTGAGCATTGAACAGGAGTGCAAGCATTTGCAGGAGCTGCTCGCGGAGTTCGAGCGTTTGGACGGGATCCCGGCCCCCCTCCAGCTTCAGCCCCTCTCCTTGGCCGACCTGCTGCGGGAGTGGATCCCCATCTATCAAGCCTTGGCCGAAACCCAGGGACACCACTTTCAAGCCGTCCTGCCCCCTTCCCTACCCCCTGTACAAGCCGATCCGCGTGCCCTGCGGCAGGTGCTTGATAACTTGATCGACAACGCTTGCAAGTACACCCCGCCCCCAGGTGAGATCCGGCTGAAGGTGGAGCTGGGTGAAGATCCCTCAACTGCTTCGCAATGGGAAGTGTTCGTTGCCGTCTGCGACAACGGCCCCGGCATCCACCCTGAGAACCTGGAGCGGATCTTCGATCCCTTTTTTCGGGCAGATCTTTCTAAGCCAGGGCAGGGGCTGGGGTTGGCCATTAGCCGCGACCTGGCCACCCGGATGGGCGGAGATCTCCAGGTGGAAAGCTCCCCCCAAGGCTCCTGTTTTCGCCTGAGATTGCCCACAGGTTAGTAGGAAGATTGTAGAGATATGGGATGGCAGGTGCCGCCAAACGCTTGAACGCTACCCAGGAGCTGCAGATGGCCTCTTCTCCCCCAGCCAAACCCGAACCCCCTGCTGCCAGTCCAGCAGCCCGCATTCTGCTAGTAGATGATGAACCCGGCTTACGGGAAGCGGTGCAAGCCTACCTCGAGGACAGCGGCTTTGAGGTGATCCCGGCGGCCAACGCCCAGCAGGCTCTGCAACTGCTCAGCACGGCCCAGCCTCAGTTGATCATCTCCGACATCATGATGCCGGGCATGGATGGCTATCAATTTTTGGCCCAACTGCGAAAACTCGAGCCCTACAGCCATCTGCCGGTGGTGTTCCTCACCGCCAAGGGGATGACCGCCGACCGCATCCAGGGTTACCGGGCCGGTGTCGATGCCTATTTGCCCAAGCCCTTCGATCCGGAGGAGCTGGTGGCCATCGTCTCCAATCTCATTGAGCGATCCCGCGCTGCCAGCCCTTCGGAGGTGGTGGCCCGCGAGCTGGCCTCGATTCGCGCCCTGCTGTCGGAGCGCACCCTTGCCACAGCCACGCCTGCCCAGACCTCTGCCCCCACCCCCCTGCCCCCACCCATCAAGGTAGAGCTGACGCCGCGGGAACAACAGGTGTTGGAGAAGGTGGCAGAAGGGCTGATGAACAAGGAGATTGCCAAGCAGCTGCAAACCAGCGTGCGCAACGTGGAAAAATACGTGACCCGCCTGCTGAACAAGACGGGCACCAGCAGCCGCACCGAGCTGGTTCGCTATGCCCTTACCTATGGCCTAATTCGGCTATAGCCCTCACCCCCAACCCCTAGGAAGACTGAAGAACGTGAGACACGGTTTTATCGCTGGGGCTTTGGTGGCACAGTAACCAGCAGCTCCAACCCAAAGGCGTGATCCCCGGCAGGGTAGCTGGTAATGCCCAGCCCATCGACGCGGGTCAGCAGCTCGCGGGCCTCCGGCTCTAAGCTTGCCAAACCGCCCGGCAGCGTAGCCTCCAGCACTGTGCGGATCCCTTGCCAATTCAGCAAAAAGTAGCCGTAGTTGGGCTTGGGCAACTGATCGTAGAGGGTTTTCAGCGGCTCGGTTTGGGGAAGCAAATTGCCCTGGCGTTGGGCGAGGGTTTGCAGCGCCGCCGTGCTGCTGGTCACGATCAAATAGTTGCCTTCCCAGGCGCGGGTCAAAAGCGGGCGGTTAAACAAGGGATCCGCCCACGTCACCTGTCCACCCGCCTCCGTTACCCCTACTCCCGATTCTTGGGCCAGCCGATCCAACTGAGTCAGGGCCGCGTTGGCCTTGTCTTTTTGGCTGGTCTCGATCACCAAGGCTGCTCCCATGCCCTGCAACAGGGGATGGGCCTGGGCATCCGGTGCCACCAGCAGGGCCATCTCCCCATCCATCCAAGCCAACAGATCTTTTTCCAAGTCCAAACGGGTATTGGCGCGAAACTCAGCCCGCAGCTCCTCTAACGACTCCTTGACCGGCGGATCTTTCTCCAGCTCAGGCATAACGGCTTGCCAGCGCTGGGCGATCTGTTGGGTGGTCAGCACCGCCAGGGCATTGCCGGGCAGCCGCTGAATAAGTTCGCCGCGAGCCGTTTGCCACCCCCCCTGCCCCTGGGTTTTCCGATCGGTCTGGGTCAACATGCGCAGCCGTAGGCCCTGCTCTTGCCAGTGGGCAGCCATGGCCAAAGAGCGCAGGGGTTGCAGGGATCCCAGCGTCGCCGGATCCAGATCCTGCATCCAGTCTTTGAAAGATTCGGGATCCTCCTGCAAAGCCTGGAAGTTGAAGTAGGCAAAGGCCAGCGTGCCGCTCTTATACAGATCGCCAACAGCGGTGCGGAAACTTTCGGAGCGGCCAATCGGCTCTGCTTCGCCGCGATACACAGCAATCGCCTGCTGCATCACCCTTGGGTCGTTGGCCACTGCCACAAAGCGGTTGCCAAACTCAGCAGTTACCCATCGCTCGCCCGGCTCTCCGTTGGTTTGCACATACAAGGTGACCCCCTGCTCCTGGCGCTGCTCGAAGTTCGCCCCTTCTGCTGCTGCCTGTTGCCGCACCTGGGCCAAGAATTGCCCAGACAAATCAGCGTTGCGGGTGCTGGCTCCAAACAGGATCCCAGGCACCGGCTCGGCAGCTCCGGGCACCAGATTGGGGATCACCACTGCCATCGTGAATTGCTCGCCAGCCCAAGCTTGCATCTCTTCCCGAGAGAACTCCTTGCCGGTTTCAGCCAAAGCTTCTGCCGTCCAGCTCTCCCACTGGGCCAAAAGGTCAGGGTGAGTGCGAAAAGATTCTTCCGGTTGGGTAGAAAAGGTCAGCACCAGGGGCGCCGACTGGGGAACCAGCGCGGTTTCCGGCAGAACATCGCCGGGCAACTGTACCTGTGGCCCTCTGAGTTGGCAGGATCCCAGAAGCCAAGAGCCCCCCACCGCCATCAACGTAAGGGAGAGAGGACGAAACCGGCACTGAAGTTGGGTCTTCATATCACACCTGCGACGAGCCGTCCTCTTGAGGATAGGCGATGGACTCAGAGCCTGTCTGTGATCGCAGCCTCATACATCGGAATATGTAGAAATTGTTACTTTGGCCGGGCGCGAGCGACCAACTCATCCACGTACTCGTTCCAGCGCAGACCTTGGTGGGCTGGGATCCAAACCACCTGCACCTGAGGGCACTGCTGCTTTAGTTGATACAGTTCCTGAACCAGATCCAAGTTTTCCACCGGCCTGGTGCGCCGCCGCCACCCCTGCGCTGCCCAGCGATCCATCCAGTCGTTGTAGGTTTGCACGCAGAGGTGGGAATCGCTGTAGATGGTGTCCACGCTGTTGCCTTGGGTGTCACGGCAATACCGCAAAGCCCGGATGAGGCCGGTCAGTTCCATGCGGTTGCTGGTGCTATCGGGATCCCCTCCCCAAAACTCTTCCACAACCCGATCATCTTGAACCACCACCACGGCCCATCCCCCTGGCCCCGGATTGGGAGAACATCCCCCGTCGGTGAAGATGCCACTGTGGGGGCAGGCAACCAGACGGCTGGGGCCCGCTCCTTTGCGGCTGTGCATCCGTGAAACCTTGGCCATGGTGCTCATCCGGCGCTAACGGCAACATTTGGGATCCCGGCTCGACAACAGACACTGCATCTTATTGCAGAAGGGCGTGCCGGCACCACTGTTTAGTGTATTCAGCTTCAGAAAAGCTTTGTTTCACACTATTAGCAGCATAAACCCCGTCAACATCAGCTTACGTGACACTGACGCACAAGGTTAAAAACAGTACGAACAAAAACCCCCAGAAAATCTGGGGGAGGAGTGGTGTGTTGAGGTGATGAATACTCGCATGATATCTCTCGAATTCGGTGAGTAGGCCAAACCGGCGAGAGATCCCTGCGTTTTTTTGCAGAAATCATTGCAGATACTGGAAAGCATCAGACACTAGAAGCCAGCGCATCAAAACTGAGCTTATTTCATCTTGATCAGGTATAGTGCTCGCTCTCGGAGAACTACCTATTTAGACACCAAATATAGAGAAGCCAGTAATAACTTTTCTTATGCACCTACCGCCGACACTAGGGGTTGTGTCAAGCCCAAATGAGCATAGAGACGGGAAAAGTCAAAATTCGCTGACATTAGCTCTTGGATGCAGCGGACTTTCACCTCCTCGTGCAGGCGAATCTGCCCAAAAACCCGTTCGATGCGGTTGATGGTGGTGAAGGTGTCCAGATCCACCGAGAGGATCGGCACTTCCAGCTCTTCTGCTCGAGACTGAATGCGGGGATCCAGAGGGAGCTTGCCGGTCAAGATCAGGCAGAGGGTGGAAGTTTCTAGGGCGGCCAGTTGAATATCGGTGCGGTCTCCGCCGGTGATCACCGCCTTGTGATCCAGCTTACGGAAGTACTTCAAGGCCGAGTTGACGTTCATCGCCCCTACCGCAATGTCTTCAACCATCAGGTCCATCCGATCCGGACAGCAGAGCACCTCGGCATCCAGTTGCCGCACCAACTCCCCAACGCTGATGCTGCGCAAAATGCGATGGGAGGGCAAAATCCCCAGCACCGGGATCCCGTGTCCCTCCAAAAAAGGCCGAATGATCGTTTTTGCCGGTTGCATTTGGTCAGGTGGCACATCGTTCAGCAGCACGCCTGCCAAGCGGGATCCCAGTTGACGATGGACAAAGAGAAGAGAATCAACAGCCAAGGAGGAATGGTAGCGACTGATCAGCAGTACCGGAGCATCCAGGGCTTGGGCCATCTTGGCCAGCGACAGGCCAAACAATTCCCCCTCGTAAAGATCGGCTGGGCCTTCCAGCAGCACCAAATCGGCAGGGGAGCGCTGGACAAACTCCAACAGAGGGGCAACCGGGCACTCTGGAGCTGGATCCCCGGGAGCTCGCTTCATTTGAGCCAGCAAAGCCTCTTCGTTGAGCCGGAGCAGCATCGGCGGCATTTGATCCATCGTCAGCCGCAGAGACTCCGCCACAAAGCGCATATCCGGATCGCCCCCTTCCAGCGAGCAATCTTCCCGCTCGCAAGAACCGATGGGCTTCCCATAGGTGACTTTTATCCCTTGCTGCTGCAGATGCTTGGCCAAACCCAAGATGGCAGCCGACTTACCGCTGAAGGGCTCAGTAGAACCAATTAAAAGGAACTTGGACACGGATGGCTCCCGGTAACGAGAGGGACGAAGGGATCCCTTACTCAGTCTAACGGAGGCTGCTCTCTCCTCAGTTCTGGACTAACCGATTAGGATCGACTCTTCAGGGTAGGTTACCAACGGGCGGGGCTGTTGTTGAGCCAAGGCCAAGACAATCGTCAATGCCCCCAACCGGCCCCAGAACATCACCAGCACAATGATCAGTTGGCCAAACCAGTTGAGCTCCCCGGTAAAGCCCGTCGAGAGGCCGCAGGTGGCAAAGGCGGAGATCACTTCAAACAACACCGGATCCAACCTACTGTTACTGTGGGTCAGCAAAATCAACCAAGCCGCCAACAATACCACAAACAGAGAAACCGTCAACACCGCTGCCGCCTTGCGCACCATGGAGGGATCCAAGCTGCGCCCGGCAATCTGAGCGCTGGGCAAACCGCGGGCATAGCCCCACAAGGCCAACACCAACACCGCCAAGGTGCCGGTGGTCATGCCGCCCCCCATAGAAGCTGGGGCTGCCCCAATAAACATGAGAGCCATCAGCAGCAACTGGCTTGCCGGGGTCAAATCCTCAATGGGGATCGCGGCAAACCCAGCCGTTCGGGCAGAAACCGACTGAAAAAACGTCAGGCCCAAGCGGTGGGGCCAGCTTACCTCCAGCAGGGATCCGCCGGGCAAGCTCTCTCCCAAAAACAAGCCAATGCCGCCCGTGCAGAGCAAAACCACCACCACGCCCAGGGTAATCCGGGTGTGCAGAGAGGGGCGGTGGCCCCGTGGCCAGGTTAACAAATCCGACAAAACCGGGATGCCCAAACCGCCGATAAAAATCAGACCGGCCAAAATCGCCAGCGACAGACCATCTGTAGGGATCCCTTCCCGGCCAAACAGGTCAAATCCCGCATTACAAAAGGCGGACACCGCGTGAAAAATAGCCAGAAAAACTGCCCGCCCCGGCCCATAGAGATCCCGCCAGTGCACCCAGAGCAGCAGAGCCCCCCCCAACTCAATGAGAGTGACCCCCAGCAGCACCCGCCGAGTCAATTCCAGGATCGCCCCCGGATCGATGAGCCCCAGCGAATTGCACAGCGCCAAGCGATTGAGGAGGGAAATGCGCCGCCCGATCAATTGAAACACCACCACCGCCAACACCATGAAGCCCACCCCGCCAATCTGAATCAGGATCAGCAGCACAATCTGGCCCAACAGGGTGAGATCCTCCGCCGCCACAATCGTCGAGAGCCCCGTCACGCTCAGGGCCGACATGGCCGTAAACAGCGCCTCATTCCAGCTCAAGGGATCCCCACGCCCGATCCCCGGCAACATGAGCACCAAAGTTCCCACCACTGCCAAGAGCCCCAACCCTACAACCAGGCGCAATGGCGGCGGCAGCGGGCGACGCCTGTCCCCCCCGAAAAACCACTGCAGACGATTCCCAAAGGCCCTAGAGGACTGAGACAATGCCGAGCCCGGTGTCGGCAGGTGGCGGGCGCGGGATGGTACCGGTGGAACCAAGCGCTCAGAGCCCTCCTCTGGCGGAAGCGGGACGGAGCCCTCTCTCATCGGAGCCCTCCCTACATTTCATTCAGCCGCGAGATGTTGGTATTGGCCCCCAGAACCACCAGCAAATCCCCCTTTTCCAGCAGGTAGTCTGCGGGGGGAGAGACCACCAGCGATTGCTTTCGCTTCACCACCAGCACCGTGATGCCGAAGCGGCGACGCAGATCCGACTCCGCCAGCGTATGGCCCACCAACGCCTCCGGCACCTGTAATTCCGTAATGCTGTAGCCCGGCTCCAGCTCTAGCTGATCTAGGATCCCCGGTGCTGTCAACACCTGAGCCAAACGGCGCCCTGCCTCTTGCTCCGGCAACACCACCCGATCTGCCCCCACTCGCAGGAGAATAGAGCGTTGCCGCTCGGTCGACGCCTTACAGACCACATTGCGCACCCCCAGACTTTTCAGGGCCACCGTCGTCAGCAAATTGCTCTCAAAATCGCTGCCAATGGCCACCACCACCGTGTCGAAGGAGAGGATATCCACCGCTCGCAGCGCATCTTCATCGCTGGAATCGAGTGCCACCACCTGCGTCAGCTGATCCGCCAGGCGCTGCACGATCTCACGGCTGCGGTCGATCCCCAAGACATTGTGCCCTCGCTCCATCAAGGTGAGAGCCAAGCTAGAACCAAAGCGCCCCAGACCAATTACCGCATATTCACGATCCACCCGCTGTCGTTCGCGCCGGCGGAACGCAGTCCCTGCCATAGGATCTCCTGCCCCCTCTTTCAAGAACAGATCATAAGTTCATCCAGCAGGGATCGGAAGGGCCGCGACTCTAGGCCGACTCAGGCTTGGGCAGCGTAGAGGGGTGAGGAATCAGCTCGCGGGTGGAACGGCGCTCCACCATCTCTGCGGTGATGCGGATGTGCTTTAGGTCGCGGCGGGAGGGTGCCTCGTACATCACATCCAGCATTAGCTCTTCCACAATGGCCCGCAGGGCGCGAGCCCCGGTCTTGCGGCGATAAGCCTCTTTGGCAATGGCAGCAATGGCGGCAGGTTCAAACTCCAGTTCCACCCCGTCCATGCGCAACAGCTTCTGCGCCTGCTTGAGAATGGCGTTTTTGGGCTGCGTCAGGATCGCCTCCAGCGCCTTCTCATCCAGCGGATCCAAAGTCGCCACTACCGGGAGCCGCCCCGTGAATTCGGGAATCATGCCGTACTTGATCAAGTCTTCAGGCTCCAAAGCCTTGAGGGCATTGGCCATACGTTGCTCGCGGCTAACCGACAATTGCTCCCCTGGCTTGATAAAGCCCATCGATTTCTTGCCAATGCGCTGCTCGATTACTTTTTCCAGGCCAACAAAAGCCCCCCCGCAAATGAAGAGGATGTTGGAAGTGTCGATTTGAATGCAGTCTTGATAGGGGTGCTTGCGCCCTCCCTGGGGAGGCACGTTGGCTATTGTCCCTTCCAGCATCTTCAACAAAGCCTGCTGCACCCCCTCGCCGGAGACATCGCGGGTAATGGAGGGGTTCTCGCTTTTGCGGGCAATTTTGTCGATTTCGTCGATGTAGATGATGCCGCGCTGGGCCTCTTCTACGTCCATGTCCGCCACCTGCAGCAGGCGCAACAGGATGTTTTCCACATCCTCGCCCACATAGCCAGCTTCCGTAAGGGTGGTAGCATCTGCAACCGCAAAAGGCACATCCAACATGCGAGCCAGGGTTTCCGCCAGCAGGGTTTTGCCGGAGCCAGTGGGGCCAATGATCAAAATGTTGGACTTCTGTAGCTCCACCTCATCCAGTTCCGAAACTCCGACGCTACCGGGGTTGGCCTTGGCAGCCAGACGCTTGTAGTGGTTGTAAACCGCCACCGACAAAACCTTCTTAGCTTTTTCTTGGCCAATCACATATTGGTCGAGATAGCGCATGATCTCCTGCGGCTTGGGCAACTGCGCCAAAGAAGGCAGGCTGCGGGAGGATTTTTTAGGAGCTTCACGCCGGCCGCCGGCAGGGGCGGCAGCAGGAGGAGTGTTGCCGTCGTAGAGTTCCTCATCCAAAATCTCGTTGCAGAGCTCCACGCACTCGTCACAGATGTAGACCCCCGGCCCCGCAATCAACTTACGCACCTGATCCTGTGACTTGTTGCAGAAGGAGCACTTTAGATGGGAGTCATATTTGGCCATGGGATCCTCGTTGCTGCTTGCTCTTGGCTATCCTAATCCGGCAAAAGCCAGAAGAAAACTAAACCTTCCAATCCAGTCGCAAATTGGCTGCGAAAGCGTAAGGAGGCCGAAGTTGGTGGAATCTCACTGACCTACTAGTCTAGCATCTCCACTGGGCTCGTAGGGCTTGTTTCCGGATCCCCAAGGGGGCAGGGTGCCAAGAGAGTCCCATGGGGATCAACTGGAAAGACTGGAGATATAGTCATTTCAAACTGGATTGAGACACTTCCCAAGCGCTCCGTGCCGCTTCTGCGACCACCCACTCTTCAAAAGGGAGCTGGGAAGCAATGCAACGGAGGTGTTTCATTCTTGCTTCAAAGTGACCATAAGCTTCTCCAGCGCTCTGCGCTACCCGTGCAAACGCCACAGCCTCGGTTCTCCCCAAGTGTCTTACAAGGAGGAAAACTGGAAATGGAAGGGGTGAGCCGTTTCGCTGCTATCGGGAATGGTCATACATCCTTTGGACGGATTTATAGAAAAACCGCCCGACTTGACGCCGAGCGGAAGATGGTGTGAGGAGTGAACGGAAACATGCGTCTCCGCTGATCCCATCATAGTTGAACTCACCTGGCACTGGCAAAGGCAGTCATCGAAGGCAAAGGAATCTTTCAGCTAAGTTGGATACTTTTGGGAGTAATCGCGCCTTTCTCCAACCAAAAAGGGGAAGGAACTGTCCGTGTTTCGTTCGCTTCCCCCTATTGGCGTCCACTCCTCACTAGAGGTGAATCATAAACTATCCCTGCCGCTAAGACAACCCACCCTACCCAAGTTTTTCGGGGATCCACCCTGTCAAGGATGCAGATCACCGGATTCCACGGTGGGATCCAGCGCCAACAGCTCCGCTTCGGTCAGCAGGGGGATCCCCAGTTGTTGGGCTTGCTCCAGCTTGGAGCCGGGGTCAGAGCCCACCACCACGTAGTCGGTTTGGCGGCTGACGCTGGCGGTGACTTTGCCCCCCCGACTCTCAATCCAAGCCTTGGCCTGCTGGCGGGAGAGGGTGGGCAAGGTGCCGGTGATTACGAATTTTTTCCCGGCCAGGATCTGGGAGACGGCAGGGTTCTCCTGCTGAGGAAGAGCGGGGATCCCTAGCGCCTGCAACTCCTGCAACAGGCGACGATGGGCCGGCTCGGCAAACCAGGCCACCACCGCTTCCGCCACTTCCGCGCCTATCCCATAGATCTGGGCGATGGTTTCTGCGCTGGCTTGGGCCAAAAGCTCAGGGGTGGGAAAATGGCCAGCCAAAATCTGGGCAGTGACCACCCCCACATGGGGGATCCCCAGCCCGTAGAGCACTCGTTCCCAGGGCTGCTGGCGAGAGCGCTGAATGGCTTGCACCAGCTTTTGGCTGGAGCGGGATCCCATTCCCTCCAAACCCTGCAACTGCTCTGGGGTGAGGCGGTAGAGATCGGCTACGGTGCGCACTCCCAAGTTCTCCACCAATTGGGCTGCCCGCTTTTCCCCCAAGCCTTCGATATCCAAAGCATCGCGGCTGGCCCAGTGCTGCAATTGGCCGCGCAACTTAGCCGGGCACTCGGGGTTGGGGCAGCGGGTCACGGCTTCGCCGGGGGGACGAACCAAAGGGGCGTGGCATTCGGGGCACTGGCTGGGCAGGCTGTAGGGAACAGCGTCGGCAGGGCGCAATTCCTTCAGGATCCCGACCACCTCCGGGATGATCTCCCCGGCTTTGCGCACGATGGCAGTATCGCCAATGTGCACATCCAGCTCCCGCAGGCGATCGGCATTGTGCAGGCTGGCGCGGCTGACAAGGGTGCCGGCCAAAGGAACCGGCTCCAGCTCTGCCACTGGAGTGACGGCGCCGGTACGGCCCACGCTGGCCACGATGGCGCGGATGCGGGTGGGGACTTCCTGGGCAGGGTATTTGAGGGCAATGGCCCAGCGGGGAAATTTTTGCGTAAAGCCGGCCTCCTCCTGCAGCCGCAAGGAGTTCAATTTCACCACCACCCCGTCGCTGGCGTAGGGGAGCTGGGCACCCCGCCATCGCTCATAGAATTGGATCACTTCTCCCAAGCCCCGACAGACCTGGGAAAGGGGGTTGACTGGAAATCCCAATTCCTTGAGCTGCTGCAGACACTGCCACTGGGTTTGCGGGGGATCCCCGGCAGGCCATCCCTCCGGCCAGTGGAGGGCGTAGGCGAAGAAGCTGAGCTTGCGGGCGGCCACAACGCGGCTATCCAACTGCCGCAGGGTACCGGCAGCACAGTTGCGCGGGTTGGCAAAGGGGGGATCCCCAGCGGAACGACGCTCTTGGTTGATCCGTTCAAACTCGGCTAGGGCCAGATAGACTTCCCCCCGCACCTCCAAAACGGGAGGCGGATCTGCTGTCGCCAGCCGCAGGGGAATCGAACGAATGGCGCGCACGTTGGGGGTGATGTCCTCTCCGGCCTGTCCGTCCCCCCGAGTAGCACCCCGCTCCAAAAGACCATTGATGTAGGTTAGGGCCAAGGCAGCACCATCAATCTTCAGCTCACATACATATTCCAGCTCTCCCTCTGTCCTGCTGTCGGGAACAGGGGCACGGCCCAAAACTCGCAGCAGACGCTCTTGCCACTCCTCTAGCTCTTCTGGGTTGAAAGCGTTTTCCAAGCTGTAGAGGGGGATGCGGTGGAAGACGGTGGGAAAATGCTCTGCAGGTTTTTCTCCCACCCGCTGAGTAGGGCTATCGGGGGTGACCAGTTCAGGGTAAGCCCGCTCCAGCTCTTGCAGCTCGCGGTAAAGGCGGTCGTAAACGCTGTCTTCCAGGATGGGAGCATCGTGGACATAGTAGGCAATGCTGGCCTTCTGCAGCAGGGTGCGCAGCTCGCGGGCGCGTTCTTCCAACTTGGGATCCATAACTCCTTGGGTGAGCAAGGTCTACCCCTAGGTTAGGGCTCCTGAGGAGCCAATAAGTAGGAGCCGATATTCTCCAAGCTGGGAGGATGTAGGAAGGGGATGGTCAAGATGGCCTGCTGGGAAAATGGCTGGGGGAGCTGGGCCAGAAGAGTCTGGTGACGACGGCGGAGGGCCTCTCCAAAGGGGGTAGAATCCTCCAACCACACCCGATTGAGAACGGCGTAGGGATGAGGGATCCCCAAAGCATCCAGTTCCGCCAAGAGACGCTCGGTTTCCGCCAGAACTGCTTGCTCGGGGTTAAAGACGGGGATAAAGGTAACAAACTGGGGATCCTGGAGCTGCTGCCGGAGCTGTCGCACCTGGGCCAAGAGCTCCCGCATCCGCTGCGCCCATTCCGACCTGCCCACCACATCCCGATATTTCAGCCACAGCTTCAGGGCCAAGCTTACCCAGCCCTCCAGAGCCTGGGGCATCTGCAGAAACCGCAGGAGATGCCCTGTGGGGGCCGTGTCCAGCACCACCAGGTCAAACTGCCCGCTCGTCTCCTGTCGGAGAACACTCAACAGGGCCATCACCTCATCCAGGCCGGGTGGAGGCATCTGCAGCAGTTGCCGCCACGCCTGCGGGTCGTATTGGACTTCCACCCCTGCCGTCCCCTCCCCCGCCAAGATGGCCGCCACCTCCTCCAGGTAATCCTGCCGGAATTGCTCCAGCACCGCCGCCGCATCGACCTCCTGCCCCAGCAGGTTGGGCAGCAGGGGAATGGGATCCTGACCCAGTTTCGTCTGAAACAGATCCCCCAGCGAGTGAGCCGGATCGATAGAGACCAGCAACAGCTGCTTGTCGGGATGGCGCTTGGCCAAGTTCCAAGCCAGGGCCCCGGCCACCGTCGTCTTGCCCACACCCCCTTTGCCCCCCACCAACACCAGTCGGATCCCTTGGGCCAAAAAGTCCGGTAGAGCCGGGATCCCCCTGAAGGAAGGGAAGAGGGTAGAGAAGGGAGACTTTCTCTTCTCTTGGCTCTCTGCTTTTTGCTCTGGGATCCCTTCCAACTCCAGCAGCACCTCTGGCAAGGGGCGAAGCTGCTGAACCAGCTCATCCAGGGCCGCCAACCCAACCGGCTCCTGCAGTTGATAGGGACAGATCCAGATAGGATATCCGGGCAGCTCCTCCTGCAGGGCTTTGAGCACGCGCCCCTGTTCTTGCTGCCGCGCCGAGTAGAGAGGAGAGGGGAGAGCAGCGGGCAGCGAAGGTTGGCTGTTATTCTCTCTTGCAAGCAGCACCTGATTGACCAGAAGACCGCCGATGGGCACGCGGCGGTTTTGCAGTTGCTGACAAAAGCGGCGGGTTTCCGCCACGCTCAACTGCTCCGGGATCATCACCAGCCAAGCAGAGGTGCTCTCCGGACTGGTCAAGCGGGCTTTGCCCCCCTCAAGTTCCCCCTGCAACTGGGCCAAAAACGCATCCGCCTCATCCGGTCGATAGGTGCCCGTCAGGGCTTGGGCGATTTCCCGGTGCTTGGCCTGAAAGGTGGCAAACACGGCCAGCAGATTATCCAAAAAGTCGGGCAGCTCCAACAGCCGCAGGGTGTGCCCGGTGGGGGCCGTGTCCAAGATAACGGTATCCACCTCCTCCCCAGCCAGCAGCCGGTTGACCTCCAGAATCGCCATCAGCTCATCCACCCCCGGCCAGGCTAAATCCCAGATCGGCAGCAGATCCTCTCGGCCAAACCAACTGCCCCGCTCGGCAATGAGCTCCAGGGCCGGCCCATAGGTTTGCCGAAAAGATTGCAACAAAATCTCCGCTTGCAAAGCCCGCACCTGTAAATTGGGGCGATCCGGCAGGGGTTGGGCCACATCCGTAACCGAGATTTGCAGCACGTCCCCCAACGAGTGGGCGGGATCTGTGGACATCAGGAGCAGACGGCGCTGGGGATCCACCTGGGCCAGTTGGCGAGCCAGCGCGCAGGTCAAGGTTGTTTTGCCCACTCCTCCCTTGCCGCTGAACAGCAAGAGGCGTTGGGAAGCCAAGAGCAGAGGATGGCAGGAATGCTCCTCACTGTTAACGCGACTGAGTTGCAAAGGGATCCCCTCCCACATAGGTCGCCCCTATTTTGGCCTGGATCCCTCTTGGGGATGTTCCAGATCACTGCAAAAGTGCTCCGCACCGCTGACGGGATGGGAAGAGCTTGTACGGAAGCAGCTCACCGCAGTTTCTCCTCTCCAAGCCACACCCGGCGACGTCCTCTGTCCCACACCAGCAGCGCGTGGATCCCGATCCAAAGTCCTGTCCACAGCCAGTTGTGCAGCCAGATTTTGCCCAGAATGGGCAGGGTCAGGCCCTCCGTTCCCCCCAAAACCAGGCCGGCGGCCAAAATCAGCCCTTCAAAAGCCAGAAACCCCAAGATGAGCATGGCCGGGATCCAGAGATAGTTCAGCAGCAGTTGCTTTGGCCGAAGCGGCTTGGACTGAGAAAACAGAGGTCGGTAACCGCCAGCAAGAGCAATCCCCACCGTGCCGATCCCCAGCACCAACCCCCAGGCAAACGAATCGGGAGTGCGGGGATAGTTGTGCCAGGTGTAGCCAAAGATTTGGTTGGCCAGCCAAATCATCAAAGCACTAATGATTGCCCTTTGGCGGGTTAAAGTTGTGCCTGCAACAATACCAACAGTTACAAAGGGAAGGGTACATGTATAAGCAATATTGCTGAGACAGCCGACGGTGGTAAACAAGCTGGGCCAGAACCAGCCTTGGGCCAAATCTTGAGCAGCTTGTATCCAAAGTGGGGCTGAGATCAAGCGGCAAGATCTGGGGATAGGTTGAGCACTCGATTGCAGGCCAATCATGCTTTAATCTCCTGGAAAAAGGTGGTCTTTCAGAGGACAGCTATTAAGCAAATGCTCAAAAACAATTTGCCGAGCTACTTGGGGAGTAACCCGCTTGTACCAGGTGCGATCCCCAGAGTAAAAAACCACGGGCCCCTGTTGGCAAACTTCCAAGCAGCCTGAGGTGATAACCTGTACGTCCAGGTTGGCTTCTCGAAGAGCCGATTCCAGAGCTTCCACAACCGGTTGGTAGTTGCGGGAAGGATAACAACGGCTGGAACGACAGACGGCAAGGTAGGGACGTTTAAGAGGGTTATCCTCATAGGGGATCCGCTCTTTCCCCTGCACATAGATGGCGCGGATGCGCTCGTAAAGAGAAAGCTTTTGGTAGTCAGCTTTGCCTTCCGGCAGGTAGTCTTCCTCTGGCCCCAAAAAGGGGCTGGGCAGAAAAATCTGCAGCAAAGGCTCTTCTGCTCCATTCCAGAATTGGATCCCCCACATGCGGGGCTGACCTTGGGGATTGAGACGCCGGTAGAGGGCAGCACGGCTAACCAATCTTTTGCGGCGCAGCTCGGGTGGGGTCTTGCGGTGGGGGCCGCCTTGGTGCTCCTCCAGACACAAATGCAGGTGCCAAGTTTCGGTGGCAACGGTTAGATAGCCATCGTAGAGCACGCACAAAGCTGGAGGTTTCTTGAAAGCCAGCTCCAGCACCCCGCCTTCCGCCACATGGCCCACCTGGATCTCGGCCCAGTGCTCTTGAAACAGCTCGTAGAGCAACGGCCCCAAGCAGTCGATGTGGGCAGGGATCCCTTCATAAAGGGTTGTCCAACCCGTCAAAGAAACTTCCTGCCAAGCTTGATGGAGGGGGGTTATCCAGGGGGTAAAAGTGGCCATGAGAAAGCTCCTCAGTGCAGTGGTGGAATACGAGCAATCACCCCTTTTTTGAGAGGGCGCTCGGCCCAGGGTAGGATCCCATCTGGCTTGGTGAGGTAGAGCTCTGCTGTCTGCAGAATGAGATCCACATCTTTTGGATCGAGATCTCCAAAAACATAGGTCATCTTTTGAGGTGCTGCCAACGCAACGACACAAGCATGGCTGCAGCCGCTCATACAGGCAACCGGCTTCAGGGTCAGTTGAGGATTGAGGGTTTGAGATTGCAGGGCAGACAGCAGCATTTCTCCCTTGCTAGTCCCTTCTTTTTGGCCGTTAACCCACCGAGATCCGCAGGTGATGCAAACCCAAAGACAATGGCTGCTGGGTTGCTGGGCAGCGCTGCCAGCTTGGATGGGCAACTGGGAAGTTGATCGAGACATGGTGCTCCTTGATATAGTCATAGGTTTCTGTCCAAGCAAAGGGTGTGAGAAGAGGCAAAGACGATCTCAATGTCTTGGCCAAGGATTCAGCAGTGAGTTAGACAGCTAAAAGTCAGCCTCAAGTCGCTCTAAAATTGGCCCCTTAAATTAAGCCGAACGGTGCGACCCACTCCGGGGTAGCCGGGGAAAACCTCATATTGCTCATCCAGCAGGTTATCGACTCCCACCTCGAGAGCGAGATTTTCTGCAACCGGGATCCCTCCCCGCAGAGCCAGGTTGGTGTAGCCGGGCAGAGATTGGGTATTGGCGTTGTTGGTAAAGAAAGTGCCAATGTGATGCAGGAAAACTGAGGCATACCGATCCTCTGCATCGCGGTAGCTCAGGCCCAGGTTGAAGCTGTCTGCTCCCACGAAGGCTAGCTGTTTGCCAACCGCTTTGGGATCCAGCGCCGAGCGGATGATGGGATCGTTCAGGGTGTAGTTGGCAAAAAGAGTCCAGTTTTCCCCCAATCGCAAATCCAGGGCTGCTTCCAAGCCCGTGTATTCCACGAGCTCAATGTTTTCGTAGGTTCCCCTGCGCGGGCCGGTGCTGACAAAGGTAATGCCATCGCGGATGCGGTTATGGGCAAAGGTCAAGCGCAGTAGGCCAAAATCTCCCAAAGCCTGATCCAGGCCAATGTCAAAACTCTCTCCCCGCTCCGGGCGCAAATTGGGGTTGCCGTCGACTTCAAAAAAGCCCCGCAAACGAAAGAATAAGTTTGAGATCAAGGGAGTGCGAAAGCTGCCGGCATAATTGGCCCTCAGGGTGGTGCCTTCTGCCAAAACCCAGCGGATCCCTGCGGCAGGAGAGGTGGCCGAACCGTTGACCAGATTGCTCGAATCTTGGCGAACACCTAAGTTGAGATAAAAGTTGGGCTGTGGCTTGTAATCCAGGCGGGCAAAGAGGGCCCCTTGGTTCACGGTATTGTCGTAGTTGACATTGGTGGATCCCCTGGCAAAGGAGAAGGTGGTGTTGCGAGCTGAAATGGATCGGTAGTCTGCTCCTAGAGTAAGCTCCAGGTTTTCAGCAGCCTTCCAGGTGTATTGCAGTTGGGATCCCCACCCCGTTCGCAGGATCTCATCCCGGGATCCCTGGCTTTGTGGGGCGCTGAAGCGATAGTTGAGGTCGTCAAAAAATACCCTGGCTTGCAGGGATCCCTTCTCTTGATCCCACAGCCAACTGAGATCTAACAGCAGGTCGTTGGTGTTTTGCACTGCATCGGGGGAGGGAAACTCGGTGCTGCCAGGCACCTGAAACGCTTTGTTGAGATAAAGGGCATTTCCGGTTAGGACTTGGCCTTCTGCCAGTTGCCAGGTGAGCTTGGCTTGTAGGTTGTGGTACTCCACCGCCGAGTTTTCCCGCCTGCCGGCTTTGCCCAAACGCCTAATTTCAAAAGGAAAGTCGTTGTTGCTCTGCAGACGGCGATAGCTGACCACCCAGCCCAGATCCTGCACCTGGCCGCGGTTCTGGATCCCTTGCTCGTTGAGGCCGTAGCTGCCGATAGCCGCTTCCAGCACGGTCTCGGATCCCGGCTTTGGCTCCAGGGTTACGATGTTCATGACCCCGCCAACGGCATCGGAGCCGTATAAGGTGGAGCCCCCACCTGGAGAGATCTCAATACGCTCGACCACATCTGTAGTGATCTGAGACAGATCGAACCCGCCAAAAAAGCCCAGGTCGTTAATGGGGCGGCCATCCAAGAGCACCAAAACCTGGGCCGTTCGTCCTCCCCGCATAAACTGGGAGCTAAGGGCTCCCAACTGGGTTCCTGCCGTGCCGTCGCTGAGGATCCCGGGCAGGTAGCGCAGGGCCTCCTGAACCGTTCTTGCCCCTTGCTCTCGAATTTGCTGGCGGGTAATGACGTAAACCGGGCGGGAAGAATCCCGCAGCAAACCAGGACGGCGAAAAGGTGTGGTGACGGGTTGATTTAAAATCTCGGCGCTAACACCGGTTTCCAACACCTCTTGAGCTGAAGGTGAAGAGGCCGCCGGCTGCGCCCACGCTGGGATCCCCAAAACAAGACCCCCCAGCGCCAGGCTGAGACCTAGAATGGGATTCATTTTCTTTCTTGAAGCTCCTGATTCCGTGCGACGCGGAAGAAAGACGAGCCAGAACCGCAGGCGGGCATCCTGACTGAGGGCATAGGTCTAGCCCAAGCCCATCACAGTTGCGGCACAGCGCCGGATTTGCACCGGACTTTCCCCTTTACATGCCCTGGCTGATCCCCAGGACAACCTGTCGGTACAGCTTTCTCTGCGATTGCTCCGAAAAAGCCGTGCTAGGCATCATACATCCCCTGCTCTGGAGTTCCTATCCTGCCAGGGGGGATGTCATCCCCAGGGGTGAACGGGATCCCAACGGCAATCCCAGGGCTTCGGATGGGCCACATCCCATTTAGGCCAGATTTCTTCACTGCTTTGTAAGCAGTTGAAGGATAGCCCGCTGCTACTCCAGATCGCGAGGCCCAGGGATCCCTTAGCCTTTTAGAGAACAGAGATACGCTGAGACTTCACAAGACCCACAGCTTTTGGGAAAGCAAGATGGGGACGCTGGCCTAGCCGTCATGGGCAGGATCCGTATGAATTAGTACCCAACCGGATAGAAAAGAGGGGCTTTTTCGGTCGCGTGAGCGGCGCGGAGCGCTCTTTCTGGCAAAGCCGTTGCCTGGTGGGCTGGATCCGGCTCAACTTGGCTGGGAGAGGCAATTGGCACCTCAATCATCCGATCCGGTACCAGCGGCACCATTTCGGAGCGGTCGGCGATTTCCCGCAGAGAATTGGCAATGGATTCTTGAGTCAGCAGAAACTGTCGTTCGTTGCGCTGCATCTGCTGCCACACCTGGTAACGCTGGCTCCACCGGCTTTGGGTATGCACAGTCCAACTGTAAAGGCTCAACACTGAAACGCCGGAGAGGATAGCCATCCCTGTGGAGATTTGCTTCCACCAGGCTAGGTGTTCTGCCCAAGCAAGATGCTGGCTGCGAGGATGGGCTGATTTCAACTTCAAATCCAAAGGCTGGGTGCGGCTGGCTTGAACTGTACCGGAGAGGGGTCGGCTCAGAGCAGAAGGCTGTCTGTGGCGACGAGGGCTCTTGGGACGATCAAGACCTGCGTTCAAAGGCTGGCTAACCATAGGGCTTAACCTCACACACACCAAGGGATCCGACGGTGCAGGACTGCCGGTTCCGCTTCACCCTAGTTCCCCGCGCCCCCCAACAGCAACCCCCTTCTCCCGATTCCTGGTCTCGGCGGGCTAGCCGTCCGCTTCACGGTAGCCGATCTCTTGAGAGCGGGAGAACCAACCTAAACCTACATCTGACTGCTGCGGGCAGCCACTCGCAGTTTGGCAGAGCGGGCCCGTGGATTGCGTTGCCGTTCCAGTTCGGAAGGGGACAAGGGCTTGGGGGTGAGCACCTGCCAACGAGGATCCCTGCGGAAGGCCCATTTCACCAAGCGATCTTCAAGGCTATGGAAGCTGATCACGGCCAACCTGCCGCCGGGTTTCAACCAAGTGGGGGCTTGGGCCAGCAAGGTTTCTAAAGCCTCCAGTTCTCGGTTCACGGCAATGCGCAACGCCTGAAAGACCCGAGTGGCCGGGTGAATGCGGCCTCGCCGAGCTGCCGGAGGTACTGCCTGCCAAACCACCTGGGCCAACTGAGTGGTTGTGGCGAGGGGACGAGCCTGCTCGATGTGATGGGCGATGCGGCGGGCAAATCGCTCTTCGCCGTAACGGGTGAAAATCTCGATCAACTCTTCGACCGGGCGATGATTAACCCAATCGGCGGCAGTCTCCTGAGCTGTACTGGGATCCATGCGCATATCCAGCGGCCCCTCCCCGCGAAAGCTAAATCCCCGCTCAGGACAGTCCAGTTGCGGCGAACTCACCCCCAAGTCGGCCACGATGCCATCGAAGGGGATCCCCTGCCCCTGCTCATCCCGAAAGCCGTGCTGCTGCAGATCGAAATCGGCAAAATTGAGGTGCCACAGTTGGATGCGACTACTGGGGATCCCTTCTGCTGCAAAACGCGCTTGCGCCGCCTGTAGAGCCGCCGGATCCCGATCCAACCCCACCACTCGGGCAGCTCCCCCCCGCAGCAGCGCCAAGCTGTGCCCACCCCCTCCCAACGTCACATCCAGAAAAGTGCCGCCCCCCTGGGGTTGCAGGTAGGCCATCACCTCCTCGGTCAAAACAGAGTCGTGTTGATACACCTTGCCAAGCACGGTCTGCGGGGGTTCTATTTCTGCTGCTACAAAGTTCAGTATCTGCAAAAAAAAGGCCGAGGCCAGGCCCCGACCGAGGAATCCATGTTGTTAAGGTGATCCTCTGAGAAAAGAGGGGTGGCCGTCAAAAGACAGGCTGTCTTGGGATCCCCGGCAAAATCTCTGGGGCGCGAGTCCCGCTCTGAGTATGATGAGACTGCTCCCGCTTTTGCCTAGTCTGCCGTCAGGGTTGCTGTGTTGACTCACTCTTCTGCTGCTGATATCTTGACCCTCTCGCCGGCCAAGGGCCTGCGCGGCCAAGTGAGCATCCCCGGTGACAAGTCCATTTCCCACCGCGCCCTGATGCTGGGATCCCTGGCCGAAGGAGAAACCACCATCCAAGGGCTGTTGCTGGGAGAGGATCCCCGCAGTACGGCAGCCTGTTTTCGGGCGCTGGGGGCAGATATTTCGGAGCTCAACAGCGAGTGTGTTCGCATTCGGGGAGTTGGCCTGGGCCAGCTGCAAGAACCGGCAGACGTGTTGGATGCAGGTAACTCCGGCACCACCTTGCGCCTGATGCTGGGGATCCTGGCTGGCCAGGCCGGGCGCTTTTTTGCCGTCACCGGCGATCGCTCCCTGCGCTCGCGGCCCATGGGGCGGGTGGTAGGACCGCTGCGGCAGATGGGGGCCAGCATTTGGGGACGGGCCGGTGGGACGTTGGCACCTTTGGCCGTACAAGGGGGATCCCTCAAGGGCATTCACTACCGCTCCCCGGTGGCTTCAGCGCAGGTAAAATCCTGCCTCTTGCTGGCGGGTCTGCTGGCGGAAGGCACCACCCAAGTCACCGAGCCGGCTCTCTCTCGGGACCACTCGGAACGGATGTTGCGGGCCTTCGGGGCCAACATTCAGGTGGATCCGGAAACAAAAACCGTGGCCGTGGTGGGCGGATCCCGCCTGGTGGGCCAAAAAGTTCAGGTGCCGGGAGATATCAGCTCGGCAGCCTTTTGGCTGGTGGCCGCCTCCATTGTGCCCGAGAGCGAATTGCTGCTAAGGGATGTGGGCCTCAACCCCACCCGTACCGGTGCACTACGGGTGTTGCAGGAGATGGGGGCTGACATCCAAATTGAGAACCTCCGGGAAATGGCCGGCGAGCCCCTGGGAGATCTGCGGGTGCGTTCGGCCCGCTTGCGCGGCTGCACCATCGCCGGCGATCTCATCCCCACCCTGATCGACGAGATCCCGGTTTTGGCGGTGGCGGCGGCCTTTGCCGAGGGGATCACCGTGATTCGCGATGCCGCAGAGCTGCGGGTCAAAGAAAGCGACCGTCTGGCTGCCATAGCCCAAGAGCTGAGCCGCATGGGAGCCCAGGTCACTGAATATCCTGATGGCCTGGAAATCAAGGGAGGGATCCCTCTTCACGGGGCCGAGGTCGACAGCCACGAGGATCACCGCATCGCCATGAGCCTGATGGTGGCAGCTCTAGGAGCGCAGGGATCCACCCTCCTCAGAGGAGCCGACTGTGCCCGCATCTCCTACCCCGACTTCATTCCCACCCTGCAACGATTGACTGCTTCCCCCCTGGAGTCTTGAGAGGGCCCATCTTTAACTTTGCCGCCTCTGCTCCTATGTCGACCTGCCCCAGCCCGCCCGGCCCTATCGCTATTGAACATCTCTGCTTCCGGGTTCCTCCCGGTGGGCAAGCAACCTTTCTTGAGCAAGACGAGCGGGTTTGGGGATCCGCCCTGCGCCGGCATCCGGGTTTTCTGGGCAAAGAAGTTTGGCTGGATCAAGAGAATCCCGAACTTGTCCACCTCATCCTCCGCTGGGCCAACCGTGCTGACTGGAAGGCCTTTCCCTCCGAGCAAGTGGAGGCATTGGATCGGCAAATGCGGCCTTTTTATGTGCGCTTGGAACAGGCCAAAGAATACCAGCTCTGGCAGCCCGGCCCTTCTGCAGGGACAGGAAAGCAGGATTAAGGGATCCCTTCAGTCTCAAAACCTACCTCAGAGCCCACCGAGTCAGCCCTGGGGGATCCTGCCACCCGCTCCTGCTCCACCAGCTCCCGCAAACTGGGCATGGTCACGGCCAAAGCTCCTTCTCGCCGCTGCAGCCCCGCTTCAAAACTCTCAGGGGTGACAATGCCGCCGGAAATGAGCATCTTAAAAGCATCTTCCACCGGCATGAACACTTCCACCACCTGGTCTTCCGGCACAATGGCGTACCAGCCCGTCGTTGGATTGGGGGTGGTGGGCACAAACAGGCCAAGGGAGCGCTGCGGCCCATCGGGCCGAATGGGAGTTTGAATGGTGCCCGTCACAAAGGCCAGCGCCCAAGCTCCTGGTCGGGGATATTCCACCAGCACCACCCGCCGAAAGCGCTGATTGTTGGGGGCAAACAAAACACTGACCAATTGCTTCAAGGTCTTGTACACCAGCCCCGCCACCGGAATCGCATGGAGCAACTGTTCGCTGAGATTGAGCAGCCACTGGCCGACAATGTTGCGGGCCATGAAGCCAATCAACAGGATGAGCACAATCGGCGTCAACAGGCCCACCGCCAGATCGATGAGGTTGATCAAGATCGGGTGCAAACCCTGGATGGGATTGAACTGCTTCGGAATGCTGGTCAGAAAGCCAATGCTCCAGGTGGCCACCTCCACCGTCAGCCAAATGGTAGTTGCCAGAGGGATCACCACCAGCAACCCCGCCACGAAGTAGTTCTTAAGATGCTGTTTCCATTGTGAAACCATGGTGAGGTCGTCCCGTCGAGTCAACCGAGTGGATGCATCGAACCCTTGCAAGTGGAGCTTGCAGATGGCAATCATGATACCTGCCTTCTGCGTTGCCCTCATGGGGGGCAGCCGCAACTTGCCGGCAAAAGAAATCGGGCTGCCAAAAAGCGCAGAGCCCCAAACTTTCATCAGGCCGATAATGCTATCTTAGGTCGATATAAAATTTTGTAAAGGCAGGGATCCCGTCCCGAGGCGTTGTGGCCAAGCCCCTGGATGGTTTGTGTTTCTGCTGGGTGTTGCGTGGGAGGCCCTATGTCAGAGTCGGATTGGCTAGAGCATACCTGTCAGGTGGAGGTGCCTGTTCCCATTGAGCAGGTATGGGATTTGTGGGCCAACCTCACCCTCATGCCCCGTTGGATGAAGTGGATCCGCTCGGTGGAATTGCTGGATCAGGAGCTGTCCCGGTGGACACTGGATACCCGCGGCCTCACCTTCAGTTGGATCTCCCGCACCCACACGGTGGTGAAACACCAACACATCCGCTGGAGTTCGGTGGAGGGGCTGCCCAATCGGGGCGCGCTGCGCTTTTACGACCGCAAAGGCAGTACCATTGTGAAGCTGTCGGTGGCCTACAAGATCCCGGGGATCCTCGGCAAAATCTTGGATGGCCTGTTTGTGGGCAAAGTGGTGGAGAGCACCATCCAGGCAGATCTGGAGCGCTTCAAAGCCTATGCCCTAGAGCAGGCGGGGCCAGCCGCCGACAATGCCTCGGCCAGCTAGTCTCCGTTCGTCAGGCCCAAGTGTTTCGCCGACCTTCCCCATTGTCAACCCTCGCCACTGCAAAGGCCGCTTCATGCCCGATCCCTCTCCTGAGCCTGTCATTGCCCTCTCTCGTCAGCCGGTGGACAACCGCAACATTCGCTTCTCTCTGGAGCGGGGCGAGCTGGATCTGGATCAACTTCTCCTGCTGTTGAACCGCAATGCCTTTTGGGCGCAGAATCGCCAGCGGCAGGAGATGGAGCGGGCCGTTGCCCACAGCCATCCGGTGGTCAGCGCCTGGGATGGGGAGCGCCTGATTGGCTTTGGCCGCGCCACTTCCGATGGGGTTTACCGAGCCGTCCTCTGGGATATCGTGGTTGATCACGATTACCGACGTCAGGGCATTGGCCGCAAGTTGGTGGAAACCCTGATCAGCCATCCCCACCTGCAGTCGGTGGAGCGCATCTACCTGTTCACAACCCATCAGCGTGGCTTTTACGAGCGAATCGGCTTTGTGGAAAATCCCAGCACCACCTTGGTTTTACACGGGCGCCCTCTGGAGTTTTTAGTCCCGGCTGCCGAGCAGGAGCAGGCTTGACCGACAGGGATCCTGGGTGAGTGTATCTTGAACAACAGTGGGTTGGCTCTGCCTTGGGAGGAGGACGCGCTAGCCTGAAAAGCAAAAAGGGTGAGAGGGTGTACTCATGGCCAATCGCCTCGCCACAAGTTCCAGCCTTTACTTGCGCAAGCACGCCGAGAACCCGGTGGACTGGTGGCCTTGGATCCCAGAAGCTCTGGAGAAAGCCCGGGCCGAGGATAGGCCGATTTTTCTGTCCATCGGCTATTCCAGTTGCCACTGGTGTACGGTCATGGAGGGCGAGGCCTTCTCCAACCCTGAAATTGCCGCCTTTTTGAATGCCCATTTTTTGCCCATCAAGGTGGATCGCGAGGAGCGGCCGGATCTCGACAGCATCTACATGCAGGCGTTGCAGCTCATGAGCGGGCAGGGGGGGTGGCCCCTCAATGTTTTCCTCACGCCCGATGACCTGGTGCCCTTTTACGCCGGCACCTATTTTCCCGTAGAGCCCCGCTTTGGCCGCCCGGGGTTTCTGGCCTTGCTGCAGCGCATCCTGCAGTTTTACCGGCAGGAAAAGGAAAAAATAGAGGAGATGAAAGGCCAGATTTTGACGGCTCTGACCACCCTCAGCGACTTAGTGCCGGAAGACCACATTCCCGCCGACCTGCTGCGCTCTGGGATCCCTAAGATCCAGCCTTTGCTCGCCAATGCCGGGGCGGTGCAGCAATTTCCCATGATGCCCTACGCTCAGTTGGTATTGCGTTCGGCCCGCTTCGACCCACCAGAAGGGATCCCCGGCTCGCAGAGCGCTCTGGAACGGGCCAAAGAGCGAGGCATGGCCTTGGTGCTGGGAGGGATCTTCGACCATGTGGCCGGAGGATTTCACCGCTACACCGTGGATCCCACCTGGACGGTGCCCCACTTTGAAAAGATGCTCTACGACAACGGGCAGATCCTAGAGTTTCTCTCCGATCTGTGGGCGCACGGTATCCAAGATCCGGCCATTGAGCGGGCGGTGCGGCTGACGGTGGAGTGGGTGGCGCGAGAGATGACCGCCCCTGCCGGGTATTTCTACGCCGCTCAAGATGCCGACAGCTTTGCCCGGGCAGAAGATCGAGAGCCAGAGGAGGGAGAGTTCTACGTCTGGCGCTGGCAGGAGCTGCAGGATCTCTTGGGGGAAGAAACCTTCCGCGCCTTGCAGCAGGCGTTTGACCTATCGCCGGGGGGCAATTTCCCTGATCGGCCCGGCTGCATCGTCTTGCAGCGCAAACAGGGAGGAGCGTTGCCGCCAGAAGTTGAAGCCGCCTTGACCACCCATCTGTTTCAGGCACGCTATGGCTCTGCGGAGCGACGAGTTCCCTTCCCTCCGGCAGTGGATGCCCAGTCGGCCCGTCTGCAATCCTGGCCAGGGCGAATCCCACCTGTCACCGACACCAAGATGATCGTCTCTTGGAACGCCTTGATGATCTCCGGCCTGGCGCGGGCCTATCAAGTGTTCGGCAACGCAGACTATCTGCAATTCGCTCTGCGGGCTGCCCAATTCATCCTCAGCCAGCAGCGCCACCCTGAGACCGGATCCCTGTTGCGCCTGAACTACGATGGCACAGCTCAGGTGCCCGCCAAGTCAGAAGATTACGCCCTGCTGATCAAGGCCCTGTTGGACTTGCAGCAAGCCTGCCTGCCTCTGGTGGGGGATCCCACCCCTCAAGACTGGTTGCAGGCTGCCCTCCAGCTCCAGCAGGAGATGGATGCGCAACTGTGGGATCCGGCCAGGGGAGGGTACTTTGTCAGCGATGCCCAGAGTGCCCCTGAGCTGTTGGTGCGAGAGAAGGAGTTCCAGGACAACGCTACCCCTGCAGCCAATGGGGTGGCCATTGCCAACCTGGTGCGCCTTGCCGCCCTCACTGGAGATCTGGACTACCTGGAGCGGGCAGAGCAGGCCTTGAAAACCTTTGCCCACATCATGAGCACCCAGCCGCGCACCTGCCCCAGCCTTTTTGCCGGACTGGATTGGTATAGCAATTGGGTGAAAGTCACCCTGGAGGCCGATTCCATTCCCGCCTTTCAGCAACGATCTTGGCCCACCACCGTCTTTGCTCTCCCCACCGAAGCCGAACCTCTGCCGGAAGGAGCTCTAGGGCTGGTGTGCTGGGGCAACAAATGCCTGGCCCCTGCCAGTTCTCTCGAGCAAATCCAGTCGCAAATCGGCAAAGGCCAAAATCGAGCTTACTGACCTTTGCCCAACTTTTGCTCAGGGCAGCAGGGATCCCTTTGCCAAGGTTACTGCTGGGGCTCCGCAGGCTTTTCCACCCCAAAAAACTCAATGCGGTAACTTTGGATGCGGGTGCCCGTTTGTTGCTCCACTTGGGCCAGCAGTTCAGGCGGCAGCTCCACGTCCACATCCAAGATGCGGTTGCTATCCAGACAGTTCACGTGGCTGTGGGGATGGGTGCGGTTGCCGTAGCGGCGCCCATCGGCACGATCCAAGCACTCGACAATGTTGTGGCTGGCCAAAGCTTCCAGGTTTTGATAAACGGACGTGTGGCCAATCGGTTTGCCCTGCTGATTTAGGCGATCGTAAATCTCGCGGGCGGAGAGGTGCTCGCCACACTGCCACAGCAGCTCCAGGATATAACGGCGCTGTCGGCTCAAACGCAGATTGCACTCCCGGCACCGTTCCAAAGCAGCTTCCAAAGAATCCAAGGGGCGAGGCATGGAAAACCTCAAGTCATACCGAGTCTGAGATAGGTAGTTGCTCATCTCTACCAAGGTAGCATTTGTGCGTCAACAGTTGTTCAAAAAACACCCCGAACTCTACAAGAGCTGCCGCGCATAGCCATCTTCGAGCCGAGTCCAGGCCGTGCGCAGATGGAAGAGCCCAACATCAGCCTTTTGATTTTCTACAATACCGCTGGAGTGTTGGGGGCAAAGATCATGCAGCGGCGCAAGGTAATTCTGGGTTTGTTGGGGTTGGCCAGCAGCAGTGGATTGGCAGGAGCCTATTGGGCCAGTCGGCAGCAGCCCTCTCATCTAGCCCCAGGGATGGGATCCCCTAGAGCCGCTCTCCCCTCTCCTACCCCCCAGCCCACCCCCACCGTCGTCCCCCATCCAGATGCCCCCCATGGCCTCTACATCCCCCCCCGCCGAGATCTGCGCCTCTTGGTCATCAGTGACATGAACGGCATCTACGGCTCGGTGGAATACGACCCAGAGGTGGATCGGGGCATCGGCCTCATCCCCTATCTTCAGCCGGATATTGTTTTGGGAGGAGGAGATATGGTGGCCGGTCAGGATCCCCGCCTGTCGGAGGAGCGCATTCGCGCCATGTGGGCAGCCTTCGACCGGCATGTGGCTGGCCCAATCCGTGCGGCCAAACTTCCCTACGGCTTTACCTTGGGCAATCACGATGCTTCCTGTGCCCGCACCACGCGGGGCGGCTTTCTCTTTCAAAAAGAACGGGATCTGGCCCGCGAGTTTTGGAACGATCCGGCCCACGACCCAGGTTTGAACTTTGTGGATCGGGGGGACTTTCCCTTCTACTACACCTTTGAAAAAGACGATGTGTTCTACCTAGTCTGGGATGCCACCTGCAATTACATCCCGCCCGAACAAATGGCCTGGGCGGAAGCGGCTCTGGCCAGCGAACGGGCTCAGAAGGCCAAGTTGCGCATTGTCATCGGCCATCTGCCCCTCTACGCCATCACCGTCGGGCGCGACGATCCGGGAGAAGTGCTGCTGGAGGCGGATGCCAAACGGGCTCTGCTGGAGAAGTACCGCGTCCACACCTACATCAGCGGCCACGACCACGGCTACTACCCTGGCCACAAAGGGCAACTGCAACTGCTTCACTGCGGCATTCTCGGCTCTGGCCCTCGTCCCCTCTTGGGCAGCCCTCTGCCCCCCCGCAAGACCCTCACCCTTATCGACGTGGATTTCGAGAGCCCAGATGTTACCTATTACACTACCTATCACATGCGGGATCTGAGCGTGATCGACCAAGCAGAGCTGCCCCGTTTCATCACTGGGCATAATGGCTTGGTGCTGCGCCGCGACGTCAATTGGGACAACCTCACCCCCCAAGAAATCGCCACCTGCCAAGCTCGTATTGGATCCCTGTGTCGGGATTAACGTCTCCGTCTTGGCAAAAGATTGATGAGCCGTTTGTAGATGCTCTCGCGAGGGTTCTGCACACTTCGCGAGCAGCCCAGGCTTTTCAACAGATGATTCAAAGCAGCTTTTTCCAGCAACACCAGCCATAGCCGGTGCAACTGTGTCTCTCGCATAACGGATCCCAGTGATTGATTTCAGCGAAACTGTGGAGAGCTTGTGAAGGCAGCAACAAGAAACGTTAAAGAGAACACAAAGTTGGCAACGGAATGTTGGCAGTGTTATCTTCAAGCGCGGTTGACCTACCGTCGCTGAGCCGGTTGACTGTTGCGCCTTTTCCCTGCCGTCCAACTGATCGACAACTGGAGCGCAAAACTCCTGCTACCCTGGTTGAATGATGGTTTCGTTCCTGGTTGAGGTAGAGGGGAATTTGACAGATGAGCAGGTGCGGGCGGGGTTCCACGCCCTCTCTGACCCGATTCGCCTGCGTGTGCTGCAACTGCTGCAGGGGCGTGAGTTGTGTGTTTGTGATCTCTGCGAGGAGCTGAAGGTGAGCCAATCCAAGCTCTCGTTTCACCTAAAAACCCTGCGGGATGCGAAATTGGTCAATGCTCGCCAGCAGGGCCGCTGGATTTACTACAGCCTCAACCCACCCGGTTTTCAGCTCCTGCAGCATTTTTTGGATAGATTGGGGCAAGCTGGCCCTGTCAAGGCCGCAGTTCCCTGTGTGGAAGACCTCTAAGGCGCGCAGGGATCCCAAAATGTCCCTAGAAAAACTGTCGGATCCCGCCCTTGTACATTCCGAAGACGGGCTTGCTGCAACACAAGAAATTACAGATGTGAATGGTGTTCCCTGCTGGCAACTCCAGGGATCCCGGCGGGTCAACTCGGAGAAAATGAGGATCCCATCTCCTAAAATCCATCAAAGTTCCCTGACACCAGCTCCCCTGTTGCTTAGTTAGGATTGATACAAGAGAGGTGGGAACAACATGATACGTGAACAGCGAGAAGAGTTGGAACGCATCCACCGAGCACACCTGTGGAATCGCCTCAAGGAGCGGGTGAAACGCGCCCAGTTGAATCCATCTCTGCTGGCTTTGCTGGCACGAGAGGCTTTTGAGTTGGGCTTTCCCCTTCCCTCTTTATCTGACCAACCCCAGGTCAATTCCCCTGCTGAGCAGCCCCAAGATGGAAGTCATCATCGCCACACTCGGTGAGTCCACCCTCTCTTCTGGCCGAGAAAACGAGCAGCCACGGTCATGGGAGAATTTCTCTCCAGAGACTCTCAAAGCAGCTAGTCTAGGCAATGATTTTGAATAAATCAGAGCCCATGATGAACACCGCCGAAGCCCTTCAGATTCTCAACCTTCCGCCGGACGCAACCGAGCGGCAGATCCGGGGGCGACTGTTTCAGGAATACCAAACCCTCAGTACTGCCCTCGCAGAACTGGAGGACGAGCGACAAAGACCCTTGCTAGAGGCGCAACTGGCGCGGCTGAATGAGGCGCGGGATGTATTGCTCAGCGGGGGATCCCAGGCTGAGAAGGGTTTGTCTTGGGTCAGCCCAGAGGACTTGCCCCCCCAGGTGATTGTGCTGCTTTACCAAGCCAATGGGCAGGAGGGAATCTGCACGCGCCAGGTTGGGGGTCAAGATATCGTCATTGCTTTCGAGAGCTCGTTTGCGGCAAGAAAATATGCGCAGCGGTTGGCTCAACAGGGACTGCCCAAGCCCGTGGCAGAACGCTTTGACACGCAGGAGATCGTCGATTTTTGCCGCAGCGGAGGGTATGGGTTGATGGTGGTTCCGGCCAGCGAAACCCTGGAGCCCCTACAAGAAAGCACGGAAGCTGCCCGTGATTGGCAGGGCAGGTCTTGATGCCGTTTGGCCTCGATCCACTTGCGTTAAGGGTGCCCTCGATGATTAGTGTGGAACCGATCTCCGCGGACGAGTTTCGCCAGCTCATGGCCGCCGATCTGGACGCTTGCTGCGAGGCCTTTGATCTGCGGGCAGAGTACCTGCGTTTGCAGCAACAGCGGCTACGCTTCTGGGGCATGCTGGCCTTTGGTTGGGTGGCAATAGCCTTGGTCATCTTCTTGGGGATGCGGGATCCCGGCTCTTGGGTGTCCTATGCCGCAGCTACCGGGATCCTGCTGCTGCTCGTGCTGGGGATCCTGAGAGTCAGCCTGCGCTTGGGAAAAAGCCTGCATCGCATCCGCCAGCGTTGGCAGGAAGCCCATCTGCTCAACAGCACCCCCGAGGTGATGAAGTTTGCCACCGATCTGGCCCGCAAAGTAAAAGACTACAACCACTGGGTCAACGAGCTCCAACAATCCCTGCAGGGGGGGCAGCATTGGCGGGATTTTCGGCAACTCAGCGAGGCTGAGCAAAAGTACATCCAGTCGCTGTTTTTGCAGGTGCGGGCCCAACTGGTGATGGCCCTACAGGTGTGCCGAGCTTTGATCGAGGATCCACAAGCCTCTGTGGCTCAGTATCTCAACCAAATGGTTGCCCGGGATCAGCAACTGCTGGAGCAGTTTACCGCCAAAAACCTGACCGCCAACCGCTACGTGACCTTGGCTCGCCAGCTATCTGTGCTGGAGGAAGATTTGCAAGCCCAGCTCAGAGCCTTGGGATCCCGATGATACCCTGTTAGAGGTGTCCAGCAGCGTATTCATGGGCAGCAGAGGCACTCGAAAATTGTACGGCCTGTTGCTTGCTGGCGGGCTGGGCTTGCTGGGATGCGGGGATCCGAATGTACCTCTGACCCAACCGCCCCCCGATGCTTTTCGGGTTAGCACCCCACGGCCACCGCGCCTGGATCTCTATCCCACCCCATCACCAACACCAACTCCTACCCCGACACCACCCCCCAGCTTGCTGGAGCTCACAGCCCGTTGGTTGGGGATCCCTTGGCCGCCCCAAGAGACCAGCCTGGTGAGATTGAGCGCCCGTTTCCTGGAGATCCCCCTACCTCCCAAGCCCCGCCGCTCCGCCAGCCCCTCACCTCAGCCTTCCCCCAGCCCAGAGAGTGAGGAGAGAAGGCAGCAAGGCCGCGAAACCTAGTCCGCACCCCTGGCCTCTGGGGATTTAGGCGCCCGCAGTCACCGGCTCCGTTTCTCGAACGCGCAGCTTTTCACAGGGGATGGTATCCGCCAGAATAGAGCTGGCCATCATACCCGTGTGAATCTCCAGTTTGGCTCCGGGCACCGCCTCAAACAGCAGCCGCTGGCCTGGAAAGACCACCCGCTCAAAGTACCAGTTTTCGATATTCGTGATGCGAACCACCTGAATGGAGCTGGTCGCATTGATGTAGCTACAGGTTATTCGCTCTGCTCGTTTTTTATCGGGGATTGCATCGAGTGTTTGCATAATTCAGATTACCAGCCCACTTTGCTCAGCCTATCATCTACCCTAACACCGTCTGGGGATCACTGCGGTAGTCTGCGATACGGCGATCCCAACTGGCAGAAATCAATCCTGGAAAAAATAACTTCTGTATTTTACCTTACTGTTTCGATTTCCAAGAGGGTTCTGCAATTCGAGGAAGATTTGAATTAGGATTTTTCCCCAATATGGGACAATTTCTCATAGAAAATCTCCGCAGAGTAGTAGTCAAGACTACACTTTTAAGCTGCCTTGGAGTTTGGGGATCAGGGCTCTTGGATCCTCGATCCCGTCGTCGGCTGCGGCGAGGATTGGCCGGGATCCCAGTTCAGGCCCTCCACCCGCAGCTCCAGAGCCCCCGACTGGCGCACCGGATTGTACTGCAGGCTAAAGCCATAGGTGCGGCGGTCGTAGCCCAGGCGATAGACGACATCCACCTGTTGGCCCGACTGCAAATCTACCGTTGTCTCTGCCCCTACCCGCAGCGGGCCGTACAGTTGTTGCAAAAAGCCCAGGACGAGCTGTTCCCGCGTGGTGATGCGGTCAAACAAAAATGGCGAGGCTCCGGCCAAAAAACCGTTGGAGTAGGTCACCCTCAGGTTGGTGTAGTCGAAGGTATCGGCCACAAAAGCCCCGATCACCGCATCGATACCAATACTGCCGGCAGTATAGCTCTGGGCTCGGCCATTGGAGTAAAAAGACTGGCTGCTGCTCACACCGGTGCTGAGCCAGATCCCTTGCTCGATGGGCAGAGCGGAAAAGCGGGGTGGGGGATCCGCCGCCGTCTTGGGAGGGCTCCAGAGGGGAAAGGAGCGATTCAAGGTTGCCCCCAGTTGCAGGCGGGAGAGCTGAATGCGGTCGGTGGTGTTGGCTAAGGCCAACTCCGGATCCGTGTCGATTTCATCCGGCTGCCCCAAGGCATCGATGTAGTCAGCGGCTATGCGATAGCTGAGATCCAAGCCGGTATTGCCCAGGCGGAGGGTGGGTGAGCGGTAGCTGGCACCGAGGCGGTTTTCCACAATTTGAAACCCCAGGCGACCGCTGAAGAAGCGTTCCCGATAGGCGTAGGTGTAGGCGACTTCTCCGCCATCGCCGGTGGTGATGCGGTGTTCGACCTGGGCTCGCAAGCGCTGAGCAAACTCCTGGAAGACGATCCCCCGCAGCTCGGCAAACAGCGAGGTTTGAGCGTTGGCTTCCGGTTGCCGCCAACGCAAATCGGCCCGCAGCCCGATCCCATCCAAAAGGCCCTGCTCACTGCCCCAAAGGCGCTGCGGATACAGTTGCGGGGAGAGCACCAAGCTCACATTGGGATCCCGCAGCAGCTCGATGTTGGACTGGAGGATCAAGCCGCGCCGCAATTCTTCCCTGTCGAAATCATCGTAGAAGATGCTGACCGGAGGCTGACGGTTCAACGAGTCGAAGCGCAGCCGAATGGGCAGGGGCAGAAACAAGACCTGGTCGAAAACCAATTGCCCCGCCTCGGCAATCAGCAGGCTGGAACCATCGGCTTGCAGGGTGGAGGTCACCCGTGGGCTACGAATCTCCAACTCCGGCGGATCCAGCGGGTCGTTGGTCAGCCGCACCTGTTCTCCTTCCCAGGTGGTGGCATCGAAGCGGATGCGAACGGCACGAAAGCGCACCAGCCGCTGCGGAGAGAGGGCGGCTGCCGGGGATCCACTGGCCTGCAACTGGCCAATATCCACCTGCCCGAAGGCCTCTTCCAAAAATCCCCGCTCTTGCTCAAAGTCGTACTCCAGCCGGGATCCCTGGATGCGCTGCCGATCCAGTTGAATAGAAACATTGCCCTCGGCCACAGCCCGCCGCTGTCGCAGTTCAATGCGCAGGCGATCCGCCCGCAACACAGAGCGGCCCAGCCGCATCTCCACATTGCCTTCTGCTTGGAAGACTTCCGCCCGTTGATCGAAGGTTTGCCGGTCAGAACGCAGCCGTAACGTTCGGTCGGCAACGGCGCTGAGGTCAGTCGTATCCATGGGCTGAGCGCCCCCCTTCTTCTGGGACTCCACCTGAGCCGCAGTAGGGCCGGCAACTGCCAACCCCAGCACCCCCAAGCAGAGCCAGAGCAACCGCAACCCTCTCATAATCACCCGGCGCAAAACTTCAACACAGATCCCCTACGGCTTCCCCAGCCCGCTAGCTTGTGGCCAACTGGGAAAGGTTGAGGACTCGGTTGAGCTTGCCGCTGCGGTAGCCCTCCAAATCGAGACTGACATAGAGATAGCCGAAGGATTGCAGGGCCTTGACCAGCGCTTCCAGATTGGTTTTCTGCACAAACTCCACGATCTGATCCGGAGGAAGTTCGATGCGGGCGGTGTCCTTCTCCGAGCGCACCCTGACCTGCCGCCAACCCAAACTGCGCAAGTAGCGCTCCGCCGCTCCCACCCGACGCAGCTTCTCAGGGGTGATTGCCTCCCCGTAGGGAAAGCGAGAGCTGAGGCAGGGTTGGGCCGGTTTATCCCACCAAGACAGCCCCAGGTGGCGAGACAATTGCCGCACCTCCAGCTTGCTCATCCCCACCTCCGCCAAAGGGGAACGCACGCCGCGCTCCCGAGCTGCCTGTGCCCCCGGTCGGTAATCGGCCAGATCGTCGGCGTTGAGACCATCCACCACATGGTTATATCCCTGGGCTTGGGCCAACAGGCGCAAGGTATCGTGCAAGTGACTTTTGCAGAAGTAACACCGGTTAACAGGGTTGGCAGCGTAGCTCGGATCCTCCAGCTCGTGGGTTTCGACGATCTGATGGCGGATCCCGATTTGCCGAGCCTGCTGAATTGCTTCTTCCAAATCTTCGGGCAGCAGCGAAGGAGAAGCAGCGGTGACAGCCAGGGCCCGCTCCCCCAGCTGATCGCAGGCCAACTTGGCCACCAGGCTGCTATCAACCCCCCCAGAGTAGGCCACCAAGACCTGCTCCATCTCGGCGAAGATCTGGACAAGCTGCTGGAACTTGTGCTGCAGGACGGGATCCCACTCCAGCAGGAGGTTGGCCGTTGTTCCTCCCTCTCCGGGGGGGAGAGGGTCGAGACGAGAGGCGGTTGGGCCTTGGGCTGTGCTCATGAAGACAGAAGATGCCAAGCGTTTGGATAACCAGGCAAGGATGCCATCTCGCCACCGCCGGCAGGAGAAGAGCCGGTTGCTATCAGGGGCAGGGATCCCCCCTCTTTCTATTCTTTCCCAGAGATCCCCGACTTTCCAACGCTTCTCCCCAGCATGGGATGCGGGATCCCTCAAGGAAAAGTAGACAATTGGGCAATCTATCCGTAGTCCGCTCACCCGCTGTCGCGATTGTGATATGCCTCCGGCACCCTACCGGGAACCGCACCGCTTCGCGATACGCTGAATAAAATGGGTTGCAGTGGCTCCTTATAATTTTTTCTGGGTTCTCTGCCGCAATTGACCTCACAGCTTTTTCCGGCGACACTTGCTACAGCCAATGCAGAGATATCTACTTGGTTATAGGGATCCCACCCATTTTGTAGAACTTCATGAAATCAGAAAAAGCGGTACCCCTCTCCTAGCGCACCATGGCTTTGCAACTTGAACCCGCCAGCCCGCCAGAAGTGGCCGTTTATCAGCCCTATTACGCCGTTGCCCGCCGACAGTACCTAGCCCTCGCGGTGGGCCTCTACAAAAAAGCCAGCCTGGAAGGGCAGAGGGCCATCGAGGGAGAGGGGCCTGTCCGCTTCTTGGCCAGTTGGCACATGTCCCCGTTGCCCTCGGATCTGACGGTGGTTCAGGTGATCTTTGCTCAGGATGCAGATCTCACCTATCAGCTCTCCATTGCCAACTACGAGTTTGTGGATTATCTGATTGATGTCGTCTCTTTGGTGCAGCGCGGACAACAGCCGGATTTCTCCACCGCCTTTTACAAGAAACTGATGCGATATGAAGATTGATCTGGGTTGCTCAGCCACCATCACTCTCTACGACACCACACTGCGGGATGGGGCCCAGCGAGAGGGGCTATCGTTGTCGGTGCAAGACAAGTTACAGATTGCCAAGCTGTTGGATCGGCTGGGGATCCCGTTTATTGAAGGGGGCTGGCCAGGAGCCAATCCCAAGGATGTGCAGTTTTTCTGGCAGATGCGGGAAGAGCCCCTAGAGCAAGCCGAGCTGGTGGCTTTTTGTTCTACCCGCAAGCCGGGGCGGCGGGCGGCAGACGATCCCATGCTGCAGGCCATTTTGGCGGCGGGCACCCGCTATATAACCGTCTTCGGCAAGTCTTGGGATCTCCACGTCACCGAGGGCCTGGGCACCACGCTGCAGGAAAACCTGGCCATGATCCGCGACACCATTGCCTATCTGCGATCCCAGGGGCGGCGGGTCATCTACGATGCCGAGCACTGGTTCGACGCCTACCGCCACAACCCCGACTATGCCCTGCAAACCCTAGCGGCAGCGGCGGCGGCGGGGGCGGAGTGGCTGGTTCTCTGCGATACCAACGGCGGATCCCTGCCCCACGAGATTGCGGCGATCACGGCAGCTGTCTTGGCAGAATCCCATCACCTGCAGCACTTGCCCCTAGGGATCCACACCCACAACGACTCCGGCACTGCTGTGGCCAATGCCCTGGCGGCGGTGCAGGCAGGGGCGCGCATGGTGCAGGGCACCATCAACGGCTATGGGGAACGCTGCGGCAATGCCGACCTGTGCAGCGTCATTCCCAACTTGCAACTGAAGCTGGGCTATCGCTGTCTGCCGCGAGAGAAGCTGCAGCACCTGACGGAGATCTCCCGCTCCATCAGCGAGGTGGTCAATTTGGCCCCGGATGACCATGCTCCGTTTGTGGGCCTATCGGCCTTTGCCCACAAGGGCGGGATCCACGTCAGCGCCGTTCAGAAAAACCCCCTCACCTACGAGCACATCGCCCCGGAGCAAGTGGGCAACTGTCGCCGCATTGTGGTCTCGGAACAGGCGGGGCTGAGCAACATCCTCCACAAAATGGCCGGATTCGGGATCCGGCTGGAGAAGTCGGATCCGCAGGTGCGCTTGATTTTGGAGCGGCTGAAAACTTTGGAGCTGCAGGGCTACCAGTTTGAGGCGGCTGAGGCCAGCTTTGAGCTGTTGGTGAGGGGGTTGTTGGGTCAGCGCTCCCATCCTTTTGAAGTGCTCAGCTTCAACGTGACGACCACCACACGCTCCGATTGGAACAGCAAAGATTGGGATCCCAGTGGCGAAGCAACGGATGTGCAATCGTTGGCAGCGGTGAAAATCGCGGTGCAGGGGCAGACTCGGGTGACGGCGGCGGAAGGCAATGGGCCGGTGGCCGCTCTGGATGGGGCGTTGCGCAAGGCGCTGCTGGAGTTCTATCCCCAACTGGAGGCGATTCACCTGTCTGATTACAAGGTGCGCATTTTGGATGGGCGGGCCGGCACCTCGGCCAAAACGCGCGTGCTGGTGGAGTTTAGCGACGGTCACCGCCGTTGGACAACGGTGGGGGTTTCCACCAACATCATCGAGGCCTCCTGTCGGGCCTTGGTGGAGGGCTTTGAGTATAGCCTGCTGCCGCCCAGCTCCCCCTTGCCCGCTTCTGCAGAGCACCGTTCTAACGACTCCGTCCGAGTAGCGCAAACGGCAATGGCCGCACCAGCGGCCTCTTCTTGACTATGGCCTACAGCTCGATGAGGATCATCGGCCTGACGGGCGGAGTGGGCACGGGCAAATCCACGGTGGCCCGCATCCTGGAGCAGCACGGGATCCCAGTAGCCGATGCAGATCAAATGGCCCGCCAGGCCTTGGCGGTGGGATCCCCCATTCGCGAGCGGGTACTGGAACGCTATGGGAAGGCCATCCAAACACCCTCCGGGGATCTGGATCGCCGGCGGTTGGGCCAGATCGTGTTTGCAGATGCCGCTGAGCGGGCTTGGCTAGAGGCCCAAATCCACCCTTTCGTTAGAGCTCAACTGCAAGATTTTCTGTCCGCGTTGGCGGAGCAGAGCTCTAAAGTCCATGGGGTGCCGCTTGAGGAAGAGCCTGCCTCCCAAAAGCGTAGCGGGGTAGGATTTTCTTCTGGGCAGGGATCCCAAACCGTTTGTCTGATGATCCCGTTGCTGTTTGAAGCCCACCTGCAGGGGTGGGTGAATGAAATTTGGGTGGTGACTTGCACTCCAGAGCAGCAGCGGCAACGCCTTGCTTGCCGGGATCTTCTTACACCGGCAGAAATCGAAGCTCGCATCGCCAGCCAGTGGCCTTTGGCGGAAAAAGTGCGCCGTGCCGATGTGGTGCTGGACAACTCCGGATCCCTGGCTGAGCTGGAAGCCCAGGTGAAGCAAGCTTTGGCGTCGGCGGGCCAGAGGCCATTTGCCTCACCCCCGCGGGCCGGATACAGTGACGGGTAGGGTCTGGTGGGACGGATCCCTTGGTATCCATGTACGGATGGGTTGAGGGAGAAACGATGCAGGAAGCAGGTTGCATCGGCAAGACGGAGTTTGCCCAAGCTCTGGCTGCGCGGGAGCAGGAAATCCAGCTTTTGCGAGAGCGCAATCGCATCTTGCAGGGCCAGGTAGACCTTCTGGAGCTGCGCCAAGAAAAGCAACACCGGCAAATTCGCAGCTATGAGGCGGAGATTGAGCAGCTTTACCAAGAGAAGCAGTTGCTGGAGCAGATGATTCAAGAGTTGCCAGAGCTCTACCGGCGCAAGCTGCAAGCCCGCCTGCAGCCCATCCGCCAGCGCATCGCCGCCATCCAGGCAGAGAATCGCCAGCTCAGGAAGGAGGTGTATCAGCTCAGCTACCGCGTGCAGCACATAGATCAGCTCGACTCGCCCGGCTGGATCCAGCTTCCCTCTCTGCGTCGCCGGGATCCCAAGTCCTCAGCGGAGCGGAGCACAAAAGCTCTGCCGGTCTCCCCCCCTGGTGTCCAGCCCTGCTCTTGATGGGCAGGGAGGGATCCCGCCATCGAGAAGCCAGAATAGGGGAGCCCCGGTGGGATCGCGTCAGCAGAGCAGAGCTCTTGCGCGGTTCCGGTTGGGGCGCTGCTTGCTTGGAGATCCCGGAAATGGCCACCGCTGGCAACTATGAACCCCTGCATTTAAAATACCGCCCGCAGCGCTTTGCCGATGTGGTCGGCCAAGGAGCGGTGGTGCAAACGCTGGCCAATGCCATCCGGCTGGGGCGGGTGGCGCCTGCCTATTTGTTCTGCGGGCCGCGGGGCACGGGAAAAACCTCCAGCGCCCGCATCTTGGCCAAGTCTTTGAATTGTGAACAGGGGCCGACGCCGGATCCCTGCCAGGCGTGCAGCCAATGCCGCGCCATCACTGCGGGAGCCTCCCTGGATGTTCTCGAGATTGACGCGGCCAGCAACACCGGCGTAGACAACATCCGCGAGCTGATCGAGCGGGCCCAGTTTGCCCCGGTGAACAGCCGCTACAAAGTCTATGTCATCGACGAGTGCCACATGCTCAGCAATGCGGCCTTCAACGCCTTGCTGAAAACTCTTGAAGAGCCGCCCCCCCGCGTGGTATTTGTCCTGGCCACCACTGACCCGCAGCGGGTTTTGCCCACCATTGTTTCCCGCTGTCAGCGGTTTGACTTCCGCCGCATCCCCCTCGACGCCATGGTGGCCCACCTGGGCAAGATCGCCGCCCAAGAAGGGATCCCTATCATGCCGGAGGCGCTGCAACTGGTGGCCCAACTTTCCCAAGGGGGCCTGAGGGACGCCGAACGCCTGCTGGACCAGCTCAGCCTCTTGGAAGGATCCATCACCCCTGAAGCCGTTTGGGACTTGGTGGGCGGGATCCCGGAACAGCAGCTTTTGGCTCTGATGGATGCGCTGCTGGCTCAGGATGTGCAGGCGGTGCTCAGCCAAACTCGGCAATTGTTGGAGCGGGGCAAAGAGCCCTTAGCCCTGTTGCAGAACTTGGTGGCCCTTTACCGGGATCTGCTGCTGGTCAAGACAGCCCCCCAGCAACGGGAGTTGGTGGCTGTAACGGACTCCACCTGGGCAGCCCTGCAGCAACGGGCCCCTCGCTACTCGGTGGAGATACTGCTGGCAGCCCAGAGCCATCTGCGCCAGTGTGAGCCGCAAATTCGTCAAAGCGGACAGCCCCAACTGTGGTTGGAAATTGCCCTAGTGGATCTGCTGGGCCAGCTGCGCCCAAGCATGGTGGCTGAGGATTCAGCGGAACGGAGTCCTTTCCCAGCCCTTGACCTATCTCCTGCACCCCAGAGAACTCCCCCGGACGGGACAGCCCCTCCGGCCCCTGCTGCGACCATCAGCCCATCAAGCCCATCAACTGTTGGTGAGATAGATGAATTAACTGTTGGGCCTTCAGCCTCCCCTGCTGTTGCGTCGAGCCAGAAGGCAGATCGCGCTACTCGGACGGAGTCCTCGGAGCAGCCCAGAGAACCGGCAAGGGACGCCGCCACAGTCAAGCTGCTGCGCCCCCACTGGGACGAGTTCCTCAAGCGCCTCTCTCCCCTCACCAAGGCTCTGATGGGATCCGGCCACCTGCACCAAGAGACTCCTGAAGCAATTACCCTCGCCTTTCCCAGCAAGGGTCTGGTGGAAAAAGTGCGCAGCAAAGAAGCCGAACTGCGGTCGGTGCTCCACAACCTGCTGCAGCGCCCTGTGCAGCTCAACTTGATTGTGCAGCGCTCCAGCGGGCCGCATGTTTCCATTCGCGTCAGCGGTGCGGAGTCCTCGGCACTGCTCAGCCGAGAAACAGACCTGCCCCCCGCCCCCCCAGATCCTGTCACCACGCCGGGGTTGCAGAGCGATAGCACCAACAGTCGTGCTTCCTCAAGGGAGCCCAGAGCAGAACCGCAGAGCCACGGCCTTGCCCGGCGACAGCAACATTCCCCTTCTGACTCCAGCCCACCTTCGCCAGAGCCTGAGCGGGACAATCCTATGGGTGGCCCCAAGGTGGCCGGCTTGGCAACCCAAGGACTTTTTCCTGCCGGTGCGAACAAAGTGCTCCGCACCGCTGTCGCGACCGATTCTCCAAGTCGTGCAGAGCGCCGCGACACCCTGCACGGTGGGCAGTCCTTCGAGCTAACCCAGGAGCTGGCGGAGATTGCCCGCCGTTTTGCCGACCACTTCAACGGCAGCTTGGTGGATTTGGAAGGGGTGTTGGAGTCTGACGTGACGGGATCCACGGAAGAGCTCTCCTCAATAGAGGCTATAGAAGCCGAGGGATCCCCTGACCTGCTCTCCGGTGAGACCTACGGCTCGCCAACAGGAGCAGAGCCGTCCGCGTCAGCGGGGCGGAGTCCTCATCCCGTAGACTTTCCCAATGCAGTAAGGAATCCGTCCTACCGGCGTGAGCAGTCTTCTCAGCTTGCCGTTCGCCTCAGCGGGACGGAGTCCTTGGAGGAGGAGGTGCCTTTTTAAGCGCTATCTAGCGCTATCTAGCGCTATCTTAAGTTTGATAAAGCCAGCCTCATCTTGCCGACGATGACCTTCCCCATCTCTCCCTTAATTCGCTGCGCTGTGCAGGCTCTGTACTGGGGACTGGTTCTGCCCCTACCCATCCTGCTGGCTCGGCAACAGGCAACACCTCTTGAGCTGGGATCCCTTTGGATTGCTCTGCTGCTGGGATGGGGGGTAGTCCTGGGATCCCTGAGCCAGCAGATTCAGTTGGACGAAGAGGGCATGCAGGCCACCTACCCCAGTTGGGTGCCGCCTTTTGTGCGGCAGGAGTGGCAGATCCGGTGGGCCGATATCGAGCGCATTGAGCCCCGCTCCACCAGCCAGGGTGGTATGGTGTATTACTTGGTCAGCCGAGGGGGGGATCGCGTACTTTTGCCGATGCGGGTGACCAGGTTCAAGCAGCTGTTGGCTGAGATTCGACGGCACGCTCAACTGGAGATTGACGGGCTGCGCCCCTACGTTCAGCCTTGGATGTACGGCCTTCTTGGATGTTTTGCTCTGCTTCTGTTGCTTTGGGATGGGATGGTCGCCGTCTGGGTCTGGGCAAGCCCGGTAGGAACCTAGCGCAACCACAGACGGTTCCGGGTCTAGCCATCCCGACAGGGATCCCAGCTCCAGCGGGCGGTTGCAGTCCAGATCCCGCCCACGCCCTTCTGCGCAAGCGTTGCGGAGCAGCAGGATGGAAATTTGGAGCAGGTTGGAAATGAGCTCCTCCGCTGGGCGACCCCTGGTGGCGGTGGGGGTATCCTGAGAGCAGTGGAACTTAGCCCCCTCTTGCCAGCTCTTCCCCTTCGCGACAGCGGTGCGGAGCACTTTGTCTGGGATCCCTGCTGCCCCTTCTCTGGAGAGGTTGAGTCTTGAGCAGGTCAACCTCTCCGCCTCTTCGCTGGCCTTGCTGGACCATTGCCCCCGCCTGTTTCGCTATGTGTACCTGGAGCGGTTGATCTGGCCCGCTGCCAGTGTTTTTGAGCACGAGCTGGAGCAGAGGCGCGGACGGCAGTTTCACCGTTTGGTGGAGTGGCACAGCCGCGGGCGGCAGGTGGAGCCGCGTTTGTCTGCCCTGGATGAAGTGGTGCAGCAGGGGTGGCAGGTGTTTTTGGCCAGTCCCCATGCCCATCCCCAGGGACGGGTGTTGGCGGAGTTGCCCCTGTGGCAACGGATTGAGGGCTTTAAGTTGATAGCCCGTTTGGATCGGCTGGTGATTATCCCCGGATCCCTGCACATCCTGGACTGGAAAACTGAGCGTCAACGTCCTCGCGATGAACAGTTGGCCCAAGACTGGCAGGTGCGCCTCTACCCTCTGTTGCTCTGCGAGGTAGCTCAGCAGTTGCCCCTGGAAGGCCCTTTTGAGCCAGAGCAGGTGCAACTGACCTTTTGGTATGTGCAACATCCGCAGCAGCCCTTCCACCGGTATTACAGCGCCGCCGCCTATGAGCAAGACCTGGCCCACCTAAGAGCCACTCTGAACCACCTGCGGCAACTGGAGGCGCAAGACTTTCCCATGACCCCCCACACTGAGCGCTGCAACAGTTGTCTGTTTCGCTCCCGCTGCCATGGGCTGCTACCGGAAGGGATCCCCTCTCAAGACCTCACGGATTGGGTCTGGCCCATGCAAGAGCCTGCGCCGCCTGAGGATCCCATCCCTGATACCTATTGAGGGCCGGGGCAGGAGCTGTTTTGGCAGCAACCCATGCATACCCTATTATGGGGCCGTTCGCGATAGCGAGACGGAGTCCTTTCTTCCCAACGTTTCCCATCTGGAAAGGCTACGGCCAGGGATCCCCGGTTGCAGGGCTTGGCCTGGAACTTGTGCCCCGGGTGTGGAGGATAACTGCAATTTTCTCGGAGACTTGCATACTGGGTTAGATGGTTTTATCAGCGCTGTCAACTGTGATCGCGGGTGTCATCTCCAGTATTTCTACCCTCCCGGATCCCGACTGGGATGTGGAAGTAACCGGCCTCCACAAGCGTTTTGGCGATTTTGTGGCTCTCAATGGCATTGAGCTGAACATCCGGCGGGGGGAGTTTTTCGGCCTGCTGGGCCCTTCCGGCTGTGGCAAGACCACCCTGCTGCGCATCCTGGCCGGCCTGGAGATGGCCGATGCTGGGGAAGTGGTGATTCGAGGTCGCCCGGTAGGCCACCTGCCCGCCCACAAGCGCAACGTCAACACGGTGTTTCAGAGCTATGCCCTTTTCCCTTTTATGACGGTGGAGGACAACATCGCCTTCGGCCTGCGCATGCGGGGTGTGCGGGGAGAAGCTCTGCGCAAGCGGGTAGCGGCTGCTATGGAATTGGTGGAGATTGCAGCTCTGGCCAAGCGGAAGCCCCATGAGCTGTCGGGGGGACAGCAGCAGCGGGTGGCCTTGGCTCGGGCTTTGGTGAACGAGCCGGAAGTGCTCTTGTTGGATGAGCCGCTGTCGGCGTTGGATGCCAAGTTGCGCAAGCAGCTTCAGGTGCAGTTGTGCGAGTTGCAGCGCCGCCTGGGCATGACCTTTATTTTCGTTACCCACGACCAAGAAGAGGCTTTGGTGACCAGCGACCGGGTGGCGGTGATGCGGGCAGGGCGCATTGAGCAAGTGGGCCTTATCGATGAGGTGTACGAGCGCCCGGCGACGGCCTTCGTAGCCGACTTTTTAGGGGCCAGCAACCTGATCGAGGGGATCGCCTGTGGGACGGACTGTGTGGATACGCCCTTGGGAAAGCTGAAGGTCTTGGGGATCCCGGCCAGCTCGGAACCGGTGCAATTGGCTATTCGCCCGGAAAAGATCCAGCTCTCTCGCAGCGGCTGGGATCTGCTGCCCAACCAGGTGCCGGTGCGGGTGGAAAACCTCATCTACACTGGGGCTGAGAACCAATACCTGTTGCGGACAAACCAAGGTCAGCAGCTCAAGGCCACGGCCCTCAACACCGATATTGAGGATGCAGGGTTTGAGATCGGCGCAGCGCTGGTGGCCCACCTACCCCCGAAAAGCCTAATCCGTTTGCGACCGGATCCCCGTCAGGAGGAGACTGGATGTTGAAGCTGCCATCTCCTGTGGGCAAGTGGATCCCTGGCCAAGCCCAGGTGCGATTTGGGGAGCTGCTCACCCCTTGGCAGGAGTTGGGGCGCAGCCTAATTTTTGCTGGGCCAGGGGTGCTGTGGGTGATGTTTTTTCTGGTGCTGCCGGGGCTGTTGCTGTTGGTGTGCAGCTTTCTCAGCCGCGGGGAGTTTGGCCAGATTCAACTGCCCCTGACCCTGGAGAACTATCTGCGCATTCTCGGCTTTGGCCCCTTGGGATGGACGCCCATCTACTGGCAGATCTTGGGCCGCAGCCTGCTGGTGGCGGGGGTGACCACCTTTTTTTGCGTGCTGCTGGCCTACCCATTGGCTTTCTTCATTGCCGCCCACCCACCCCGACAACGGGATCTGTTGCTCACCTTGGTGGTGGTGCCCTTTTGGACGAACCTGGTGATCCGCACCTATGCCTGGATGGTGGTGCTGGCCCCGGAAGGGTGGCCGGCTCGCTTGGCGGCCTGGCTGGGCTGGATCCCACCGCAAACGGCTCTGTATCCCAGTTGGCTGGCGGTTTATCTGGGCATGGTCTACACGTTTTTGCCCTACATGGTCTTGCCCCTGTACACGGCGGTGGAGCGCATCGATTGGCGGCTGGCGGAAGCGGCACGGGATCTCTATGCCAAGGGTTGGCAGGTCTTTTGGTGGGTGCTTCTGCCCCAGACCTTGCCTGGACTGGCGGCGGGCCTCATTCTGGTGGGGATCCCGGCTTTCGGCATGTTCGTAGTGCCGGATCTGTTGGGGGGCAGCAAAACGCTGTTGATCGGGAATGTGATTCAGTTGCAGTTTGGCTCCAGCCTGGACTATCCCTTCGGGGCGGCCCTCAGCTTTTTGGTCACCGGCCTCACCCTGGGGTTGATCTACGCCTACAGCCGCTACGCTGGCACCCGCAGCCTAGAAAATCTGGTTTGAGGAGCTGCTGTGGGCTTTAAGCAGAGCCGCCAGTTGCTTGCGCATCAGGATCCCGGGCTTATCGGTGAGCATGTGCTGTTCGGTGCTGAGGGTGAGGGGCACGTCGGGATCCGTGGTCTCCAAAATGGCTTTGTCTTCCAAAGTTACAGCCCGGTCAAAGCGGATAACCTCGGCGGCTGGGGTATCGGCTTCGGTGTCGTTGCGCAAACAAAACTGCACCACTTGGGAGGCTCGGTCGTTGATGGGGGTGGGGATGTTGACGATGACATGGCTGCGGCCATTGGGGTAGCGGATGTGAAGGTGGTTGGTGAAGGGCAAATGCCAGGTTGAAGTGGTGGTGCGCTCGGTTTTGGCGGCAGCAATGCCCAGGTTTTTTTGTTGCAGCTCTGGGTTGGCTACACCGAGCACTGTGCGGGTGCGGATCCCGTAGTCCAGCTCCTCGACCTCGAAGTGGCTGGGTACCAAGTCTTCCATACTGCCAAAGGTGTTCTGGTGTACAAAGCTGATGTGGGCGGCATCGAACTCGTTCTCGCAGATGCGCAAGCTGGCACATTCCCAGCGTTCGTAGAACTCGTGGATGAGCCGGTAACTGGGATCCTCAGCTTCCGGGATGACCGGGATCCCCCGTAGAGGCTGGGGATGCAAGCACACCCAAGCATAGCCATAGCGGGCCTGGCAGAGATAGGCGGGAATGCGGTAGCTCTCTGGGATGCGGGCCTGATCCGGCAGTTGCGGCACCTTGACACAGGCTCCCGTGCCATCAAACTCCCAGCCATGGTAGGGGCAGCGAAGGTGGCCGTTGCCAACGATCCCCTTGGACAATTGAGCCGACCGATGACAGCAGCGGTCTGCGGCTGCCTTTGGCTGTCCGGCCTCGTCCAGCCAAAGGACGATCTTTTCCCCCAGCAGCTCGAAAGGTTGCGGGGATCCCTGCTCCAATCGGCTGAGGGGCATCACCGGGTACCAAAAGCGCCGAAAGACAGGATGCTGGGTCACCAACATGGCAAAACCATCTGTGTCGTGTGGCCGGATTCTGTATAGCAAATTCGTGAATTCGGTTCCGTAGCCCGCGCCACAATCTCTATTTGGGGATCTTGCAGATCTGGGCAAACTCATTCCCAGGGGAGCTCAACTCATGGGGAAACCCTAGAACCTCTGGTACGGTAAAGATACTGATCTTGCGTTTGAGTTTCCAGAGGGATCCCTTGACCTCAACTTTGCCTTCTCAGACCCTCTTGCAGGCTCTGCACACCCCTTCCCCTGCTTGGGATGCCATCGTCATCGGTGCTGGGATCGGGGGATTGGTCGCGGCCAGCCAGTTGGCTGCCAAAGGATACCGTGTGCTGGTGCTGGAGAAATACCTCATTCCAGGGGGCAGTGCCGGCTATTTTGAGCGTCCGGATCCCTTAGGCAACGGGATCTACCGCTTCGACGTGGGCGCTTCCATGATCTTTGGATTGGGCACCCAAGGCACCACTAACTTGCTGACACGGGCTTTGGCAGCGGTGGGCCAGTCCATAGACTCTATCCCCGATCCGGTGCAGATTGCCTACCACCTGCCCAAGGGGCTGAATCCCCGAGTACACCGGGATTACGAGCAGTTTTTGCAGGAGCTATCCGGCTACTTTCCCCGGGAAGCCGCCGGCATTCGCCGGTTCTACGATAGCCTGTGGCCCATCTTCAACAGCCTCAACGCCATGGAGCTGCTCTCGTTGGAGGAGTGGGGCTATCTATTTCGTTCTTTTGTGAGCAATCCCCTCGGCTGCCTGACCTTGGCGCGCTATTTGCCGGTGAATGTGGGCCAGGTAGCGCGGCGCTGTCTGCGGGATCCGGATTTGCTGCGCTTTGTGGATATGGAGTGCTACTGCTGGTCGGTGGTGCCGGCGGATCGCACGCCCATCATCAATGCCGGGATGGTGTTTTGTGACCGACACTACGGCGGTATTAACTATCCCAAAGGGGGGGTGGGGCAGATCGCCCAAAAGCTGGCCCAGGGACTAGAGGCCCATGGCGGGCAGATCCGCTACAAAGCACCCGTGCGGCGGATCCTGGAAGAAAGAGGTCGGGCGGTGGGCGTAGAACTGGCCAGCGGGGAAAAGCTCTTTGCCCGCACGATCATTTCCAATGCCACCCGCTGGGACACCTTTGAGCGCCTATGGCCGGGATCCCTGCCCAGGGCGGAGCGGCAGTGGCAAAAACGCTACCAACAATCCCCCAGCTTCTTGAGCTTGCACCTGGGGGTGCGGGCCGAGGCCCTGTCCGGCGAACGCTATTGCCACCACATTCTCCTGGAAGATTGGGATCAGATGGAGGCTGAGCAGGGCACCCTTTTCGTCTCCATCCCCACCCTGTTGGATCCCGACCTGGCTCCCCCGGGCCGCCACATTGTTCATGCCTTTACCCCCAGTTGGATGTCCACCTGGCAAGGGTTAAGCCCAAGCCAGTACCAGATCCAAAAACAGCAAGCCGCCGACCGGCTTATCCGCCGCCTGGAGGCCCTTTGGCCCCAACTGGGATCCCACATTGAACTGAAGGAGATAGGCACCCCCCGCACCCACCGCCGCTTCTTGAGCCGCAGCAACGGCACCTATGGGCCTATCCCCAGCCGGGATCCCTGGGGCTTGCTGGGCATGCCCTTCAATCGCACCGCCATCCCCAACTTGTACTGCGTGGGGGATAGCACCTTCCCCGGCCAAGGGCTCAATGCCGTTGCCTTCTCCGGCTTTGCCTGCGCCCACCGGGTGGCAGCGGATTTGGTTTAGGTTGCCCTTATCCTTGCTACTCCCTTCTCCCTCTGGGAGAGGGGCAGGGGATGAGGGTTGAGCGGCGCAGAGGGTTTGGGAGGCAGTTGATGGTCAATTCAAACAACAATGAGACGCTAGCCAGTAAGATAGCGTCCGTTCCCGAAAGCAGGCTGTAGGCCTTTGAATCAGGACATTGTCCAGAATCAACACAGATGTCCTCTTCAAACTCGGTATTCAGTATCTGATACATTTACGCTGAACACTGCTGAACATCACTGTTCAACTATGCAGCGATAGCATTCTGTTTGTTTCCAAACAGAATGGCGGTATCCCGCAAAGCTTTGAGTAGAATACCCAAAGCGCAGTTTCCGTGTCGTCTTACTACCAATTTTCTGCTTTGCTTTGGCTACCATGTTGGCAGACTCGAAAGTAAACAGAAAGATCAACTGGTAGTAATCCGTACTGAACATATTATACATTATTTTCAGTATAGTTGAGCTTATTATTGACTAGAGTCATGCTCTCCAGCCACCCCTCAAATCCTTATTGGCTATAGTTGCGGCTGTCCGGAAGTGATAGCCGCGGACTTGCTGGACCTGCCGCGGCTGGAGCTGTATGTGGAAGAGGGGTTTGGGGATCCCTGTGCCCTGCTGCAGCAGAAGGGAGTGCCCGAGCGAATTCACGAGGTGAGAGGGGAGCCAGCCAGTTGGCCTAGTTTTGATGCTGTGGTGTGCACAGCTGAGGACTTGCAGCGGCTGGGGCGGCCTGTGAGGGCTAACTTTGCTTTTGTCTTGGCAGAGGACCACCAACTTCTTTTGGCCAATGCCAGTAAGTTAATGGAAGCAGTGTTGACTGGCTTTGACTTTGGCAAACTCAGGTTTTCGGTAAAGCTCTACCCAGACACCGTTTTTTACGAGAGGACGTATCTTAACTTTCCTGTGTTTCTGTCTAGTCAGGTGCAGACGGTTATCGACATCGGAGCTGGGGTAGGCCTTGGTAGCGTTTGTTTTCGGGGTTTCTGCCCTGAGGCGGCCATTCATTGTTTTGAGGTGGATCCCTTGGCCTTGCACCTGCTGCAGCAGAATGCTCTTGGCCTGGGCAACTGCTTTGTGCATCCGGTGGGGCTAGCGGGGCAGAATAGCTGCAGAACTTGTCGGCTCTGGCCGGAGGATCCTCAAGCGAAGTGGGGAGTGGAGCAGCCGCTCCCTTTCCGGGAAGCCAGGGCAGCCCTCAAGGAGTTGGGTTTGGAGCCCATCGATGTGCTCAGGGTAGCTACGGGTGGGGATGAGGTGGAGGTGTTGACCAGCCTGCAAGAGCAGCTCGAAGACATCAAGGTGATTTACGTGGAGTTTACCTCTGAGCAAGACCGCAAGCGGATTGACTAGATGCTGGATCCCTCTCATCTCCTCTGGCAGGGGGAGATCATAGCCGGTCAAAAGGGAGCTCTTTGCTACATAAACAGATTTCATCTTTTCGACAAGAAGTAAGGTCTTAGAGAGGAGAGATAGAAGTCATGAACTCAACTATCATCGTTACAAGTGCCGATAGCAAGTTTTTTGAATTGGTTCAGGGAACTATTCTCTCTATTCGAGAAAAGCCACAGGGCAACTCTGTAGATATTGGATTTTTTGATGTAGGGTGTACGCCAGAGCAGTTGCAATGGATAGGTCAGTACGTTGACTATATCGTAGAGCCAGATTGGAATTACAACGTTCCTGATGTCGATAAACAACCTAGGTACCTCAAAGCGCTGGTCTCTAGACCTTTTTTGCCTGAATATTTCCCAGGTTATGAAGTTTACATTTGGATTGATGCAGATGCTTGGGTGCAAGACTGGTCTGCGATTGATCTTCTTGTCTTAGGAGCAAAAAGAAAGAGCTTCTCAATAGTTCCAGAGTTAGTAGCTAAACATAAGAATAGACCCTGGATGCAAACTTGGATATCTTGGCACTACCACCTTTACTTCTACCACACGGAATTTGATCGTTTAGATATAGAGCCTCTGCTAAATGCTGGTGTGTTTTCTGGTGCCAGACAGTCTATTCATTGGTCAATATGGGGCAAAAGATTAGGTCAAGCTATTTCTAGGTGCCTTGATTTGTGGACAGACCAGTTTGCTCTAAACGTGGCTATTTATAGAGATATAGGTCTGGATAGAGTTGAACTTTTGCCATTAAATTGCAACTGGCTAGCCCATTATGAGATGCCCCAATGGGATTTGCAAAGGAAAATTTGGGTGGATCCTTTTCCACCTCACAATCCAGTAGGAATCATACATCTTACAGCCGACGTTAAGGTGAGACCGACTCATATTGCGCTTACAACTGAAGGTTTTAAAATTGAAGCTAGCTTGCGGTATTCAGGCATCATCTCCACTCCGGTCAAGAGATACGACTACGTATCGCCTAACCAGATTAGAATACATCTTGACCATAGCTTTCCTTCAATGATTGCGGCCGAGCCAAGCTCTCACCCCTGGCCTTATCTACGGAAAGAAGTTCCTCACCTTTGGCATACGGATCTACGTCAACCTACCATCGGCTTTGTTAGTCGGGACGAGGCACACATTCTGTACAATACTGCGCTAAAGTTTCGAGGAAAATCTGCTCTGGAGATCGGCTGTTGGTTGGGCTGGTCAACTGCTCACCTGTCAGCAGGAGGTGTTATTCTCGATGTTGTCGATCCAATTTTGGAAAATCCACTGGCTTATGAGAGCGTGAACCAGTCTCTCTGCTCGGCTGGAGTTAGCTCTAATGTCAATCTCTACCCTGGCTATAGCCCAGGGAAGGTGGAGGAGATTGCCCAGCAAGAGGATTGTCGCTGGTCTCTGATTTTCATCGATGGGAATCATGACTCACCAGCCCCCTTGCAGGATGCTCAAGTGGCAGAGCGCTATGCTGCTGAGGATGCCTTGATTCTGTTTCATGATCTAGCCTCGCCGGATGTGGCTGAAGGTTTGAATTACTTGAGAGACAGGGGCTGGAACACGATGATTTACCAGACCATGCAAATTATGGGAGTGGCCTGGCGAGGCAATGTCAAGCCCGTTGAGCATATTCCAGACCCTGCTGTGAATTGGACATTGCCAGAGCACCTCAAGGACTATCCGGTCTGTAACCTTGAGTTGTCTAGGGTGCTAGAGAAAGTTAAATCTTTTACCTTGCTGGGCTTTGAGCGTCTTTGGAGCCTTTATTCACTGGCTAAGCAGGTTTGTGAAGAAGACATTCCTGGGAACTTTGTAGAATGTGGTGTTTGCAGGGGTGGAAGCTCAGCTTTGCTGGCCTGGGTGATTAAGAACTACAGCCGTCGACCTCGCAAGCTATATGCTTTCGATACCTTCTCAGGTATGCCTGATCCAACAGAGGTGGATCGAGATTATCGAGGAGTTGGTGCCAACGATACGGGTTTTGGATCCGGTGCCTTAGCAGCACCCATTTCGGAGAACTTAGAGGTGGTTGCCAAGGAACTGGGAGTTTGGGATCTCATTGTCCCCGTGCCAGGGCTGTTTGCTGACACCTTGCCTGCCTATCGAGAGCAAGTGGGTGAGATTGCTCTGCTGCATGCAGATGCTGACTGGTATCAATCAACGATGGATATTTTTCATCATTTCTATGATCAGGTTCATTCTCAAGGATTCATCCAAATCGATGATTACGGACACTGGCAGGGATGTTGGAAAGCTGTTCATGACTTCGAGCAGGAAATCGGAGCCTTTTTCAGGTTGCATAGCGTCGATTACACAGGGGTTTGGCTGAGTCCTTCAGAAAACCTGGTAGTGATGAGAGATAGCCTAACAGAAACCTCCAAACCACAAGGGATCCGCCTGAGCAAGATCAACGTGGGCCTTTTCCCCTACTGGGAAATGGAGACAGAGCAGCTTATCCAAGAACTGGAGGGCTTGCTGGAGCCAATTCTGCGCAGTCCTCAGCCAGAAGACTATGCTTTGATCTTCCTAGGGGATCCGGATCCGCAACTGGCCAATCAAACTCTGGAGATAGCTGCAGGCAACATAGCTCTCAGGCTCATGGAAGAGGGGTTAGAGCTCAGTAGAGAGCCGTTCTGTTCAGTGGTAGCTGGCTTGAACCCCTATCAATGGGAGAGACTTATTCCCCAACTCAACTATCGCTATCTCTTGAAGCGGGAGCGCTTTCCCAAGGGATTACGGCCTGCTATTCAAAAGCTACCTGTGTTGCTGTTGGCCTCCTAGGGATCCATCTGTTGTCTTGAGTTACTTGGCTGTCTACAGGGCGTCTGGATCTACCCCTAGCTCTCGTAGCTTCCGGGCCAGGCGCCCTGCCCGTTGTTCGGCCTGCTCAGCCCTTTGCCGCTCCAGTTCGGCCTCGGTGGGTACCAGTTCCCCAGCAGCAGTGGCCCAGCGAATCCAGGTGGCCTCGATGTCCCGAAACCTGCCCTCCCACTTCACTAGGCACAATCCCAAAACCTCGCTCGGCAAGCAACCCTCGGCATCCTCTTGAATTGGCTCATAGCGGTCGCCCCTCAGCCGAAACCCTGCCCAGTCTTCTGGATCAAACGGGTCAAACCAAAAGTACTCCGGCACCCGGATAATCTGCTCATAAAGTTGCTTTTTGCTTGTCTTGTCCTCCTGGGCAGTGCTGGGAGAAAGAAGCTCAATCACCACGTCCGGCCCTTTGCCCTGCTCCCAAATCACCCAGCTTTTGCGCTCGCCTTTAGGCACACCCAACACCACAAAATAATCCGGCCCTTTGAAATTGCGGCCGCGGGTCTGCTCCAAGCTGTAGTAGAGAAACATATTGCCACCGACAAAGCCATCAGGGCGCTGCTGCAGCCAGGTTTGGGTAGTGGAGATGAGCAAGTCCATCTGGCACCTGTGCCGCCAGCTTTCCATAGGTTCGCCGTCGTCGTAGGGTAGCTCGTCTTGGGTGGGGGGCAACTCGGGTAGATAAACCGGATCCAGTACCTCCGTAATTGGGTTCGGGTTAGTCATTGCCAGTTCTCCTCTCTCCCTTACAAGGTATCGGGATCCACCCCTAGCTCCCGCAGCTTCTGGGCCAGGCGCTCTGCTCGCTGTCGCTCTTGCTCAGCACGTTGGCGCTCGATTCTCTCAGCTTCTTCAGGAGTAGGCACCAGCTCCCCATTTGGGAAAAAGTAGCGCAGTTGTTGGTTATGGATCCCCAGATACAGCTCCAGCATCTCGCTCCAGCGCCAGCCCTGCTCCGTTGGCTCAATCTCCTCGTACTTCTCCCCCCTCAGTCGCAAACCCATAAACTCCTGCGTCTCCGGAGAATAGTAAAAGTACTCCGGTGTCCTGAAAATCCTTTCGTAAAGCTCCCGCTTCTCACCCCGATCCACTTTGGCAGTCGATTCCGAAAGCAGCTCGATGATCAAGTCCGGGTATTTGCCACCTTCTTCCCACACCACCCAAGAAGGGCGGGGGCGGTTTTCTACCCCTTTGACCAAAAACAGATCTGGCCCGCGGAAGTCTTTATTTTTGAGTTGCTCTCGGCTGTAGTAGACGGTGAGGTTCCAGGCGAGGAAGTAGTCGTTGCGGTCTTGCCAGAGGCGGGCGAGGCAGCTGACCAGAATCAAAAGCTGCAGGGCATGCAGGGAGTGTTCCATTTCGGGTTCATCACTGAGCAGCCCCTGGGCCGAGGGCATGAGCTCCGCCAGTTGCTGGCGGGTGAGGGGAGTAATCTTTTCCTCGGCTTTCTCTTGGAGTTTTTCTTGGGCCAGCATTTTTGCACTCGGGGCAAGTGAATTAGCTGTAGGCTAACCCATCGATAGAACCGCCGGCAGGTGCTCTGCTTCAGGCTGACAGGGTGATAACAGGAGCGTTCTACTAACTGAAAGGCATAATAAGAGATGTAAACTTCTCCTTTTGTCCGCATGTCTTTCTGGAAACTTTTGGTGGTGATAGCGGTGCTGCTTTTCGGCTTGGCAAGCGGGATCCCCACCTTACAAGCGGCCACCCTGGGTGGATCCCCCTACAATCGCGCCCAACAGGAAGTTGTGATTGCAGCTAGCCCAGACCAGGTGTTAAAAGCGGCTGAGCAAGCCTTTCAAGTTTGGAAGCGGGGGGAACTGGTCTCTGTGGATGCTGAGGCGATGGAAGTGAAGGGGATCTCCCGCACCAACTTTTTTAAGTTCGTGGACGATCTAACGGTTTCGCTGTCGCCAATAGAAGGGGATCCTGGCCATACTCGTCTACACATTACTTCCGAAGGCCGTGTTGGGGAATATGATTTCGGCGGCAACCGGCGCAACATCAACGAGTACCTGAACACTTTGCGGTCGTTGCTGGAGCAGAGCTAGGGCCGACAGGACAAGGCGGGGGACTTATGGGGATCCGCATCTTTTGCCGTCTCTCATGATTCCCTGCTCTGTTCCAGCTTGGCCACACGAGCTTCCAGCTCGCGCAAGGTACGTTGCAGCTCAGGCAAGTGCCGCTGGACGGCCATGCTCTTGCGCCATTCGGAAATGGGTTGATGGGGGTAGCCTGCCACCGTTTGACCGGCGGGGATATCGCTGGTGACGCCTGTTTGGGCGGCCACACGCACGCCATCGCCAATGTGCAGGTGCCCGGCCAAGCCACATTGCCCGGCCAAGATGACGTGGTGGCCCAATTGGGTACTGCCGGCAATGCCCACCTGAGCGATGATCAGGCAGTGGGATCCCGTCTTCACGCCGTGGCCAATTTGCACCAGATTGTCGATCTTGGTGCCGCGGCCAATACGGGTCTCGCCAACGGCGGCCCGGTCGATGGTGGTGTTGCTGCCTACCTCCACGTTGTCTTCCAGCACCACTCGGCCCGCCTGCAGCATGCGCCGCCAGGAGCCATCTGCCAGAGGAATGTGGCCAAAGCCGTCGTCGCCAATGACAGCGCCGCTGTGGATGAGGCAATCATCCCCAATCTCCGTGCGCTCGTGAATAACGCAGTTGGCGAAAAGCTGACACCGGGATCCAATCCGCACGTGGGGATAGATGGTGACATTGGGGTGAATTTGGGTGTGGTCGCCAATTTTCACTCCCTCCATCACCACTGCGTGCGGCCCGATGGCCACCCCCTCCCCCAGCTCGACGCTGGGATCGATCACAGCGGTGGGGTGGATGCCAACGGGCAGGCGGTAGGGTTGGTAGAACAGCTCAATGGCCTGGGCAAAGAGCAGACGGGGATCCCTGCCCCGCAAGCAGGCAATGGAACAGGGCAAAGCCAGCCCTTCCTCCACGATGACGGCGCTGGCCTGGGTTTGCTCCAAGAGAGGTAGGTAGCGGGCCTCGCTGAGAAAGCTCAGCTCCCCTGGGCGAGCCTCCGCCAGGCTGGCCACGCTGTGAATTTCCAGGGTGGGATCCCCCTCGTAGGCACACCCCAATTTTTGGGCAATTTCCTGTAGCTGCATTGGGGTTGACATCCTCTACGATTGCGGCAGCCGCACGTCCATCACGGTGCCGCGCAAGTTGTAGCCAAAGGTCTCTAGCTCTAGGGGAACACCGATTTTGACGCGATTGTTGCCCAGGACGATGCCATTCTCCGTCCGCTGGCCGCGCCCTCGCAAGGTAAACACCAGATCGAGGCGATAGGCTTCGGGATCGGGCAAGTTCTGCACCCGCCCATCGGGGAAAACCACCGGCACGGTACGGCTGACATTTTCCACTCGCACCACCTCCACCTGGCCGTAGGGCTGGTTGCGGATGATCAGGTCAGCCTTCTGCCCCGCCTGAAAAGGTTCCATAGAGCGGCTGCTGACCCCGCGCACAATCATGTCCACTTCCACCGGCAGCGTGGGGCCACCTCCCACCTGGACGACACTGCCCGCCTGCCGACCCGGAAAGAACAAGACGGCGACAATGGCCACCACCACAATTGCCAGAGCTCCCAGATCCAAGAGGCTGACCTTTCCCAAAAGCCGCCCCTGCTCGTCAATGAGCCGCATATCACCTCTCCTCGCACACCCTGTCTTGATTCTAGGCAGGTTTGCTCCCCAAGTGGCTTTCCCGCTCTAAGGGATCCAAGCCAGCGTGCTGCTGCCCAGCGGTAGGCGGCGTTCCCGCCAGCGGTGCGAACCACTTTGTCCATCAGGAATGGGCAGCCCGTCCTGCAAATCCACCAACCACACTTGCGAGGCCATGATGGCTTGCCCGCTACGGCTAAGGGGAGCCGAGGGATCCGGGATCCCTGGGAACGGTTCCAAGAGCGTGTAGGCCAGCATGCGTCCATCCGGGGAAATGCTGAAGTCCAGATCGACGGGATAGGTGGCTCGAACCACCTCTATGGCGTTGCCTGCTTCAGTGCCGAGCGTTATCGCCAGCAGGCGGGGCGACTCGGTGTAGCTGGGGGAGTCCATCGCGACCTCGCCAACAGAATAATGCTCCGCACCGCTAACGTGAGAGACCTCACTGACCAAGGCGTAGAAGATGGGCGCCCGAGGGGAAAAAGCCCCTTTCAGGATGGATCCCTGGGTTCTCAAAATCTCCTCGCTGTTGCCGGTATTGCTGACGATGGAGAGGCTGCGGGTGTAGTCGGGATTGAAGCGCAGCAAAGCCCCGAAAGCCCCATCGGGGCGGATGGCTAAGGTTTGGCCGAACTGGGCTAGAAAGCTCTCCGCTGCCGCCCGTGGATGCAAGGGTACGATCCCCACCCCCTGTCCCTGCGAGATGAGCAGGCTGCTCTCATCGGGGCTAATGAAAAAATCTCCCCCCACCGCCGTATCCAGCTCTAGACGTTCAAAGGGATCCCGGCTCGTTTTCTGGATCCACAGCTCCGTCTGGACGGCAGCCATGGGATCCCGTTGCAGCGGGATCCGCTCTGCCACCACCAGTTCCCCCGTCGGCGAGACTTGGAAGCGCAGGTTTTGGTAACCCTGATGATCCAGCAGCAACCGCGAAGACAGATCCTCCAGATCCAGCCGGTACAGATCCTGGTGCTGTAGGTTGGTGGCCGTGGCGAAATAGTACACGAAGCGGCCATCAGCACTGGGCTGCATTTGGGTTACCTTGACCCCAGCTGGAGTCAGCAGAGTAGCGGCTCCCGTCTCCAGGTTGAACAGAAACATTCGCCCTCGCTGGGCAGGTTCGGTGCTGATCCCCAGCAACTGCCGATCCGGCGTGCGGAATTCTCCCTCGAAAGGCTGGGCCATGGGCTGGCCCCGTTCATCCACGGCTGCCTGCAGGCGCACCCGGTAGGTCTGGCCGTAAGGGGCTGGTTCTGTCAGCGTCCAAAAAAAGCGGCGACCCAGCTTGCGCATTCGGCCTGGCAGAGGGGGCTGGATCTCCAAATGCTCTTCAACACTGACGGGATCCATCGGGCGGTTGAAGGTGAGCACCATCTGCACTTCTTGCGCCCCCACCCGTTGCTGTTGCCAGTTAAAGTCCCGCACGTAAGGAGCTGTGTGGTTGCCCAACACCACCAGGATCACCCCGATGGCCAGGTTGCAGAGGGTGATCCCGGCCACCCAGCGAGCCAGAGGCTGTGGGAACCACCGCGTCAGGGTTGCGCGCCAGTAAGATCCCGACCGGGCAGACATCTGACTCATAGGTTACAAACAACAGACAGGTATGGGCAGCCAGAACTTGGGGAGCTGCCTACTGCAGCATCAAAAAAAGAAAGTCTTCTAGGTTGGTTAGGAAGGTCAGCACCTCAGCGGTTGTTCGTTCTTCATCTGGGGATCCCAACTGGACGGCCTGTTGAATCAGCTCTCGAACCGGCGTTGGCCCTTGGAGCAATGGCGCCAACCAGCTCACTTTCTCGGCAGGGATGCTGATCCGCCCGTGGGTGGCTCCTGTCCACTGCATTTCGTAGGGCCGCTTCTCTTGCAGGGCTTTGCTGTACTCCTGGCGAAAGCGGGGGTTGTCCATCAACAGGGGATTGAATTGTACGGATCCCGACAGCCAATCTTCGTCGCTCCAAGGCAGCACCGGCGAAGAGCCGGCATGCTCCGCCCAAAAGTCGATGAGGCGATGGACAGGGCGAAGGAGTTCATACAGATGCAGCCGCTCCATGATGCTGAGGGTTGCCAACCGCTGCCGCACAAACTCAGGCACCTCTTTAAACAAAGACTCCACCGACCAGTCGGGCCTATCCACCAAGCTCAAAAAGCTCAACCCCGCCTGCTGCAACATGCGAAACAGGTCGGGGATCGTGAACCCCTTGTCGTTGGAGAGTAGGTAATTATTCATAATGGCCGCATCTTCGGCATAGTTGGCCGGGTTCCAGAACACCGCCTGGGCCACTTCTTCTCGCAGGGATCCCATGAACTCCCGCACATTCTTGGCCCCTACTGCTGGCGGAACGTCAAATTGCCCCACCTTTTGCAACCCCTCTTGCAGGCGGAAAAACACCTGCCGTTGGTAGCGGCTGTGGAGATTGGCCCGGATGATGCCATCGGGCTTGAGGACATTTTTCATGGCCCGCAGGCCCTCGGTGGGATCCTCCAGCAAATACAAAACATCATTGAGGCTGATGAAATCGAATTGGATCCCCAGACGCTCCAGCTCCAGCAGATTGAGGACATAAAACTCGGCATCTGCGAAGCCGTGGTGGCGCAGGCGTTCTTGGGTGAGCTTCACCGAAGCAGGAGACAGATCACAGGCAACAATCTGGGCCCCTGGATTGGCCTCGGCCATCATCAACGTTTCCCAGCCGGAGCCACAGCCGGCATTCAACAACACCTTGCCCTCTGGCGGGACGATGGTATGGGTGCGCAGGTACTGAGCCGTGGTGTAGCTCATCTTAAACATCTCCGGCAGGGCATTGCGAGCCGTCTGCGAGAGGGGCACATTAGGGTAGGGCAGAGCCTCGTAAAGGCTCAAGGCTCGTTCCGAAGCGGAGAGGGCAGAGCTGGCCATAGGCAGGGGAAAGGCTCAACGGTTCAATTTATGATTGAGTGTAGCCCTGGTCGCGACAGCCTCAGGGATCCGCAAAAAACTTGCCATGGCTACTGCTTCCTTGCCCCGTCGTCGCTCTCGCTTCTCCCTGGCAGGCACTCTGGCCGCCGTTGGGGGGGCGTTTCTGTGTGGGATCCTGGTGGTGCGGCTGCAGTTGCCGATGCTGGAGCGGATCAATCTGGGAGAATTGGAAAATGCCGAGGCCCGCAAAAACCGCAACATTGCCCTGGCCAATACGCTGGGGTGGCTGGGCTACCGCAACTTGGGGGCTTCCTGGCTGTGGCTGGAGCTGATCCAGTACTACGGGGATGCACCGGCTCGCACCCTGACTGGCTATGGCCTGGCCTACGACTACTTCGATCACATGCTGCGGCTGGATCCCCATTTCCTCTTGGGCTACCGGCTCTCTAGTTTGGTGTTGGCCTATCGGGCCGGCCAGCCGGAAAAAGCCGTCGAGATTTTGGATCGCGGCTTGCAGCAGTTCAACCCCCAAAACAACCCTGACGCCTGGCGACTTTATGTGGATCGCGCCCTACTTAACTTTATGTTTCTGGGGGACGCGGAAGCGGGCCGCACCGATTACTACCAAGCTGCTGCCTGGCGAGAGCAGGTGGGCCTGCCTGGAGATGAATTTCGCCAGTTGGGGGATAACATCGCCCGCAGTCCTCTCAGCCGCCGTTCCCAATTCGATGTTTGGCTGAGCGTGTATAACTCCACCACCGACCGGGATACCCGCCTGTTTGTCTTGGAACAACTGGTCCAGTTGGGTACCGTGCTGCAAACGCTGCCTACGGGGGAGATCGAGATCCTGCCCCCTCCTCTGCCCGACTTCCCCGACGAAGAACCCTATCGCTTGCGCCTGTGATTTGATCCGGGGGACAAAGATTGCGCCTTAGGGCTGTGACGTTGCCCCAAAAGGTGAGCTAAACTCTAACCCAAATTAAGCCGACCCCACGAGCCGACTCTTCGAGAGCCGCGGCTTTTCGTGGGAGAGGTTCGCTTTTCCGACGTAGGGAGCAGCTGGCTCTGTTGCCTTTGCCAGGGAAGAGCAGCAGCCAGCCTCACGGCAATCCCCAAGGACGCTCTGGGATTCCGGTTTGTTCCCCCAAACTTCTCTATCTTATTATTTCTTAACTTTTGTTCTTGTTCTGCACAATAGGAGTGACCCCCATGACCTCAAGAACTTCCCTTCTGATGACTGTGGCTGTCCTTTCGGGCAGTTGGCTTGTTCTTCCGGCGGCAGCACAATCTTCCGGGACGGCCCGGGTGCGGTCGGTGGTGGATGGGGATACCTTCTGGGCGGACTTGAACGGCAGGCCAACCCGTTTCCGTCTGGCCTATGTGGATGCGCCGGAGCTGACCCAAGGGCGCTGGGGGCGGCTATCCCAAGAGGCTCTGCAAAACTTGCTCCCGACGGGATCCCTGGTGCAGGTGGATACCCTCTATGTCACACCGGAAGGGCTTCACATTGCCCAGGTGTACAACGCCGATGGTTTGGTGAATTTGGAGATGTTGCGCCAGGGTCAGGCGGTGGTTTACGAGCGCTTTTTGCACGGGGCCAATCGGCAACGCTACCTAGAAGCCCAAGAGGCGGCCCAAGCGGCGCGGTTAGGCTTCTGGCAGCAACGCAATCCGGTGATGCCTTGGGAGTTTCGGGAGACGGCCACGCAAACCTCGGCCTTTGCGGGGGTCAATGTTTTGGATGGTTCTTTGATTCGTGAAAATCCGGCGGCGGCTGCGGGTGTGGGGATTGCTACTGCGGTGGTGATGGTGGGTCTGAGCAAGGTGCTGTGGAGAAAGCCCAGCCGACAGAGGGTGAGCATCCGGCAGATGGAGCGGGATCTGAAACAATTGCAGCGCAGCCTGACCACAACCCTGGCCAGTCGCAAGCAACTGGAACGGCGGTACGACGAAATTTTGCAAAAGGCCGAAGATTGGTTTGTCAGGGCTGAGAAAGCCAGCCAACAGAACCAGGATGACCTTGCCCGCGAGGCTTTGGTCCGGCGCAACCAGCACATGAGCGCAGCAGAAGCGGTTCGCAAATCTTTGGATGAAGTTGAAGCACAGGTGGCAACCCTTCGCGAAGGCATTTCCCGCCTGGAAAGCCAGATCTCGATGGCCAAGCTGGAGCGGGAGATGAACAACTGACGCGAACGCAACCATGCCCAACTCCTCTTTTGCGTCTTTTGCGCTAGAGGAGGGGATCTGCGCACTTGGGCTAAGGCAAGGACGGGGGCAGACTTTGCAGGATGGTGCGGACGACTGCGGCCGAGTTGAGCGCCGCCGTTTGAAAAAAACTCAAGAAATCCGTATCGTCCCCTGCATCGCTAACCGAGCGCACCAGCAAACAAGGGATCCCGGCTTCTTGCGCTACTCGCACCACGGCTGCCCCTTCCATCTCCACAACCAAAGCGCCGGTGCGTTCTCGGATTTGTCGGCGTAGGTCTGCGTCGGCCACAAACACATCGCCGGTGGCCACCAAGCCTTGATGAATGACGGGATCCCGGCCTTGTAGGGGGTGGAGAGGGATCCGCTCGGGATGGGCCACAATCAGGTCGTAGAGGGCGCTATCGGCCTCGGCCAGTGGGTGGCGCAGCTCTGGGATAAAGTCGATCCCCAAGACAAAGCCCTCGGGTCGTCCGGTGCCAAAGTCGTGCTCAATCGCCGCATGGGCCAGCACCACATCTCCCATGTGCAGGTGATCGGCCAAGGCCCCGGCCACACCGGTAAAAATGATCCCCTGCAAAGGGAAATGGGCCACCAACAGAGCCGCCGTGGTTGCCGCCCGCACCTTGCCCACCCCACCTTGTACCACCACCACCGGTTGCCCCGCCAGGGATCCCTGGTGGAACTGTCGCCCCAGATGGGTATGGATGGAGCAGGTTTCCATTGCTGCGGTGAGCATGGCCACTTCCTCGGGCAGGGCTCCGAGAATGCCGATGGCTTTCTGGGGGAGATGAGATGGAGATTCCATAGAGCTTCCCTCAGGTTCTTCGAAAGACTTTTGAACAGGCTCTCTCTCCAGTTGGCGGGGGGGATCGCTTGCCCTCACCTGTCCGGCCACTTAGTGAACCATTGCCAACGGTTTCATTCTCGCCTGAGTTGAGGATCCCAAAGCGATGACCGGATAGGTCGGAGTCTTAGGCGGTATAGCGGTATAGTTGAGGTGGTTGGATAGGGAATAGGGGGAAGACCATGGTCTACAGTGAGCCGCTCATGAGCACCTTTAACCCTTCGCCAGAGGTTTTTCCAGAGCCCCTTCGCTGCGTTGAGGTTGTCTCGGCGGTGGTTTCCAGCCTCAAAGAGGATGCGGCCTACGAAAACCATGAGCAGGGACACACCTGGAAGTTCACCTACGGCACGGCAGAAGTGTTCGTCCATCTGAGCGGCGAATCCCCAGAAGACACCCTTTTGGTATGGTCTCCTGTTCTCTCTCTGCCGGTGGCAGAACCCGCCAAGTTGATGCAGAAGCTCCTGGAGAAGAATTGGAGCGACACCCTAGAGGCGCGTTTTTGCATTTGGAACAACCAGGTGGTGCTGAACCACTACCGCACCTTGGAAGGGATCACAGCGGGCGAAATTTCCCGGGCCATCACCATTGTGGCCAGCTTGGCCGATGAATATGATGAGCCCCTCCAGGCGGAGTTTCCCAAAGTTTAGGGTCTGGCTTTGCCGGGATGGGATCCCAGGGATACTGGCTCCCCTACCGCGTGGCCTCTGGGGCCCGGCAAATGGAGCAGGATGCCTGGCTTCTGCAGCGGCTGCGCCATGACCCTCACCCCTGCCTGCGCTTTTATGGCTGGGATCGGCTCACCCTCTCGCTGGGACGGCACCAGGTTTGGCCAGATCCCCTGCCAGGGATCCCGATTGTGCGCCGACCCACGGGGGGAAGGGCGGTGCTCCATCAGGCGGCTGAGGATGCAGCAGAGCTGACCTACAGCTTGGTGTTGCCCCTTTCTTACTTGCAAGCCAGGTTGCCCAGTTTGCAGCGGGCCTGGGTGTACGACTTCTGTTGCCGCTTTTGGGTGCAGGGGTTGGCGGAGCTGGGCATTGCCATAGATGAGCCCGCTTTTGCTCACGGCCGAAGCCACCGGGATCCCGGCTACCGCAACAAGACCAGTTGCTTTGCCTCCCGTACCCGTGCTGACTTGAGCTGGCAGGGCAAAAAGCTGATGGGCAACGCCCAACTGTGGCAACCTTGGGGGATCCTGCAACAGGGATCCCTCCTATTGCAACCCAATCTAGAGCTGTGGGAACGGTATCTGCCCGGCTCGCAGGTGATTGGTATCTACGACATTTGCCCCACGGCGCCAGGGATCCCTGCTTTGATCGAACATTTTCTCCAGGCCGCCCGGGAGTGCTTTGAAGTGGAATGGCAAGAAGAAGCCTGGCTCCCCTGGCCGGACTGAGGGCCGGTTGCTGTTAACAATTACTAGCAACAAGAAGCGGCTTGTCTCAACCGTTCCCCAACTCCCCTCTCTCCCTGGGAAAAGGACTGCCAGTCTAGCCGAGACAGCTGTGCTAGAACCTAGGCAGCGCTCAGCCAGGTAAGCCATGCCGAAAGTTTGGGCGGCAGTTTTGCTAGTTGTATCCCTGCTGCCGCAGCCCGCTTGGGCCATTACCCTTGAACAAGTGCCCAACCCCCGCCGTCAGTATGGAGGGTGGGTTTCCGATACCGCCAACATCCTCAGCAGCAGCACCGAAAACGAGCTCAACCGTCTTATCACTCAGCTTGAGCAGCGCACCAGTGCCGAGGTGGCAGTGGTTACCGTGCCGAATACTCAGGGATATGCAACACCAAAAGACTTCACCACGCAGCTATTTAACTACTGGGGGATCGGCAAGGCAGGCCAAAACAACGGGGTTTTGTTTCTCATCTCGGTAGGGGATCGGCGGGTGGAAATCGAAACGGGCAGGGGCCTGGTCGCTATCCTCCCCGACAGCCGAGTCCAGCAGATTATCGACCAGCAGATCCAGCCTCGGTTTCGCAATGGGGATTTCGATGGCGGCACTCTGGCGGGGGTGCGGCAGTTGACCTCGGTGTTGCAGGGCCAGCCCGTTGCCAATGTTCCTGCGGCAGCTTCTGGAGTTACCACCTCAACGATTGCAACTTCTTCTGGGGCAGTGGCCCAGGGCATTGATTCTTCCCTGGTGGAAGGGATCCTGCTGCTGCTGGGGATCATCATTTTGGGACTGGGGTGGCAGCGCTCTCGCATGCCCGTCTCTCTAAGGGCTGAGCGAGGGGGAAGACAAGTCCTCTCCCTGACACGCAGAGATCCAAGAATAGGTGCTGTGCTCTCTTCGGTTCAGAGCGACCCCATTCGTCTCTTCCTCTATTCGGGATCCCTCTGCCTTGGCGTGTTCCTAGGATTGTCCAGCGGCAACTGGCTGGGGTTCGCTCTGCCGGTTGTGGCTGCTATGGCCACTGACGGCACCTTGGGCCGGAAGCGTGGGATCCCTTTTCAGCCAGTGGTCTGTCAAGCCTGTGGTCGACCCATGCGACTCATCCAGCCCCAGCTTCTGGATAAGTACCTTCCCCAAGAGCATCGCCTGGCCAGGAGCCGCGGCAGAGCTCGCTACTACGGCTGGTTTTGTCCTACCTGTCAAGGAATAGCTGTGGTTGTGCGCGAAGGCACGCTCTCCCGACACCTTTACTGCCCTCGGTGCCAAGCCCTCACCCTCGACCTCACCACACAGGTTCTCAGGGAAGCCACCTATTCCTCTAGCGGCTTGAAGCTGGAAATCCTGAGCTGTCCTATCTGCGGGTACCGCAGCGAGCGAGAGGTGGTCATCCCCGAGCTCAGCGACACAGACACAGATTCAGACTTCGGTGGAGATTCAGGTGGAGATTCAGACTTCGGTGGCGGTAGCAGCGGAGGTGGCGGAGCGGGCGGCAGTTGGTGAGACCCAACTCTAGAGATTTCTCTATCGATCTGAAAAAGGAGTCGGGCTTCTCTTAAATCCGCCAGGACAGTACAGTGGTAAGGGAGCAGCAATAGAAACTGGCTAAGGACGGATCTCTCATGACCCTCGGAGAAGGCGTACAACTGGTTACGTTTGTGGTGCTATCGGCGATGGCCATTGGCTTCGCGCTAGGCGTGGTTTGGGCCCCCAGCATTGTCTATTCCGGTTTTCTGCTCGGGGGCGTTTTCCTGAGCATGGCCGGGTTGTATCTCCTCTTGAATGCCGATTTTGTGGCCGCAGCCCAAGTTCTGATCTACGTCGGCGCGGTTAATGTGTTGATCCTGTTTGCCATCATGTTGGTGAATCGGCGCTACAACTTTGCTCCTCTGAAGCTGGGCTGGCTGCGCAACGGAGTGACGGCGGTGGTCTGTTTGGGTCTGTTTGCCCTTCTAGCCGCGATGGCTTTGAACACCCCTTGGCCGCTGCAGCCGATCCAACCTTTGAGCAGTGTGTTGGTGATCGGCGGCCACTTCTTCAGCGATTATCTTCTGCCTTTTGAGCTGGCTTCTGTTTTGCTGCTGATGGCGTTGATTGGGGCCATTGTCTTGGCGCGGCGGGAGTTTGTTCTTCCCCAAGCCGGAGAAGGGGATCTGAGCTTGCTGGAGCGGGCCCGACCCCAGCTGGAATCAGAGTCAGAACGACCGGCAGAGCTGGTGAGCACCCGCTAAAGCTGACTGCTCTCGGCCATAAAACCTAGAGCTTTCCCGAGGCCCCTGTCATTGTGTATCTACATGGAGCTCATCGCGATGTTGCAACTGCAGTTTTTCTTGGTGGTGGCAGCGATTCTTTTCTGCATTGGTATTTACGGATTGATTGTGAGCCGCAATGCGATTCGCGTCCTGATGTCGATTGAGCTGATGCTCAATGCGGTGAACCTGAACTTCATGGCTTTCTCCAACTTTGTCGATTCAGCGATGATTCGCGGCCAGGTGTTCTCGGTGTTTGTCATCACTGTGGCGGCTGCCGAGGCCGCAGTGGGCTTGGCCATCGTGCTGGGGATCTACCGCAACCGCGCCACTATCGATATGGAGAGCTTCAACTTGCTTAAGTGGTAGCCTTTTTCCGTTGCTTATTTTGCATCAAGGCAAGGCTAGCAAGCTGAAGTCAAGTGAAGCCAGAATGCCTAAGTAAAGGAAAAGGATAGAGGGGTCAAGTGGTAATTTTTTCTGGGAAAAATAGGAGGGTGGCGAGAGATTGTAACCAGTATAGTCATTTTAAACAGGGATGAAACATTTCCGTTGTATTGCTTTCTAGCTCCCCTCTCCTCTGGGAGCGGTCACGGAGGCGAGGCGGAACGCTTGGGGAGTGTCCCAGTCTAGTTTGGAATGACTATAATTTGTAATTTTTTACAGAAAGAGGCGTTTTTCAAAAGCTGAGCTGGCACTTGTTCTCTCGTTTTAACAAGTTGGCCAGAAACTTCTTAAGCTTTCTCTACTCTGTAGGCACGCTCTTCTGGATCCAGCTGATCCAGCTAGACCAGGGCATGGGGTAAGACTACTCCAAGATCCTATTCTCCCTCGGGGGGTGCTGCCGCCTCAGAATCCAAAATGGCCCCTGCTCCGTAAGAGTCAATATCGATGGCCTGGGATCCACCGGCAGCCAACAGAGCCATCAGGGATCCCAACTGCCACCACACCAAGCCTGCCGTGCTCAACACTAGGATCCCACCGACGCAGGCGGCCAAGGCCATAGACAGGCCAAACACGTTCAGACACGCGGCCACAAACCCAGAGGTAAACAGGCAGCAGAGACTGTAGGTGAGGATCACCCCAGGAGTGCGGTAGCGAATTTGCGCTTGGCTATCCCGGTTGAGCTGCCAAAGGGCCACCTGGTATTCCAAATTGTCCTTGAAAATGATGCCAAAGATAACAGCAAAAAAGCTGAATAAGGCGATGGCAGAGTAAATGGGGGGATTGACGAAGGGATCAGAAAGGGATTCCATAGGGCTGACCTCGGTTTGGGATCCAAGTCCTTAGCTTAACACTTCTTAGCATCACAGAAGATGTCTAGCAGGTCAATGTCAACAACACAACCGATAACGCCAGACCCAGTTGGGGCATGATGAGAACTGGTCGGGTATCACCTCATCTGCAAAAGGGCTGTAATCTGAGATGGGGGCTAAGAGCAGTAGGATGTTCGACAAGGGGCTGTAGCTCAGATGGATAGAGCAAGCGCCTCCTAAGCGCTAGGTCGGCGGTTCAAGTCCGCCCAGTCCCGCTTCCTCAAGCCGCCAGACTCCTGCCTGGGCAGGTCAACGATAGAGGTTGCAGGAGTTGTGTAGGTTGTAGCCGGAGACCAAAACCTCTTGCTGGCGATCCCCAAGGCCGATGTCACAGCGCAGGGGATCCCCACCAGCAGCTGTGTAGGTGTGAGACTCCGTCATCCAACGCATGCCAGCTGGGCCAGGAGTGGGAGGAACAACTTCGGGGAGACGATAGTTGGGGGCTTGCCAGGGATCTTGCAGATAACGATCCCCGTGGATCCCTCCGAATTGAATATCGGCGTAGCCGGAGGGATAAACCGTAAAGTCCATGCGGAAGATTTCCGAAGCGCGGCCAATGGTCGCCAAAGCTGTTTGGGCTTCAGCAACTCTGGAGCGGCGAATGTGGTTGAGCAGGTTGGGAATGGCCACCGCGCAGAGAGTACCGACAATCACGATGACCACCAGCAACTCGATCAATGTCATGCCACGAGGAGCCGCAGTGGCCAGACGAAAGAGGATTCTCCGGAGATACACTTCATGAGGGGAAAACCGACTCATAGCAGTTCCAGTCCCGCTTCGGGAGAAATCAGGCACTTAGCTAAACCCAAAGGAGCTTGCCCCAGTATTCCAGCCTTTCCTTGGTTTCAGGTTACCCTTTGCGGATCCAAAACTTTCCCTGTCAAATCACGCGAACTCCTGAATCCAAAACCCCACTGGATATCAACTGTAGGTAAATTTTTTGTAAACTGGCTTCAAGTTTTAAGGCCAGATAAATCTGAGTTCACTGTGAACTGTTTTCGCGGCTGTCTATGGGGTGACACTGCCAGTTGCTACTGCCCCAAACTTTTATGTGTTACCCATTTTTGGAACAGCAACAGATGAATTTTTGCCTGTGGCTATCTCAATCCTATGGACGGGAATGTCAGACTTATGGTCATTTCGATTCAAACTGGGGCACTGACCCACGCCTAAAACCTTTACTTTCAGAGCGGCGGGAGCTTTGGCAGGATGAGTACGTCGTTCTCAGCCCCCTGTTGGGATGGGGCAATACCCCGATTAGCCCAAGATGTCTATACAGCGGCGAATCAATACCTCACTCATGCGTTGGCGGTAAAGGGCGCTGGCCCGAAAATCCGCGATCCAGCCGTGGGCTTGCTCTGCCAAAAGTTGGGGAAGATGTTCTGGATCGGGCCGGGATCCCAGCCGCACCAGTTGTGGGGGTGAAAGGGCAGCATTGAGTCCGAAGCGATAATCGCCTGAGTCGGGATCGCGGGATCCAGCGACGATCACCAAGGCGGGATCCGTTTGGGTGATGCCGAGCCGCTGAAAGGTGCTGGGGCCGCGCAGCCGTTGGGCCGGGATCCAGATGGATCGCAAGGCTTCGCCCGGCTGCAGCAGAGTTTGTTGGGGGCCGATTTGAAAGTCCTGAGCGGGGATGTGGCGCAGGGATCCCTGCAGATCGATCAGCGTGTAGGTGGCCTCAAGAGCGATCAACACGGGTGCTACGACACCGACACTCAGGGCCAGGCAGAGATTTCCCCCTATCGTTGCCAAGTGGGCCACCTTAAAAGAGGCCAAAGACGCCATTCCCTCGCACAGGGCGCGGATCCCTGGCCAATGGGGTGGCCAATCGTATTGCAACAGTTGCTGGAAGGTACAGGTTGCCCCCAGTTTTAACCCTTCTGCACTGATTTCCAGCTCGTTCCAGTCCAGAGGATGCAAATCGATCAGTCCCCGCAGGTGGGGTTGCGGCTGTGAGAAGAGCCAAGTCCCCCCGGCCAGCCAGTTCCAGCCGGGATCCCATGCGGTCAAGCCCTCAAGCTGTTGGGGACGAATGTAGGTGTGCAGATGGTGCAGATCCATGGGTTCTCTCAGGCAGGGATCCAGACTGCAGGCTTCAGGGGGCTAGAGAGCTTCCTGAAAGCATTGGGCGAGGGCCTGGCATAGCTCAGGGACAACATCAGCAGGCCAAAAACCTTCTCCGCGCCGGCCTTGATGCAATTGCACGTAGAGGCCCCAGGCGGTGGCGCTGCCGCTGGCAATCAACGTCAAAGCAGGGCAAGTCTGCTCCAGCGTAATGCCCTCCTCCGCCATCAGTTGGGAGGCGATGGCCTCCATATCCTGCTGCAGGCGCTGCACCCCCTGCACAAACGCTTGCCACTCCTCCTGAGTGAGCTCCAGCGCCCAGGCTTCTCCCCCCACCAGCGCAACAAAAGGGGAACGGGTGGGATCCCAGCCCAGCCTCCAGCCGGATCCCTTGTGCAGAGAAGAACGAGCCAAGTAGGAACTCCGTCCCACTGTCGCGATTGGGAATCCATCACCGTTGTTGGCAACAGACAGGCAAGGAAAAGCATCCATGGTGCTCCCCACTGCTGACGCAATCGCTGCAGGTAGGCCAAAAAAGATGGGGGTAAAATCGACAGGGTGTGTTTTAGGATAAAGCGGCCATGGCCAGTTGTCAGGCTCTCACTGCCAAACCCCGTCGGTTTTTAGGGGCTCCGTCCCGCTGGCGCAAACAGAGCACCCTCATTTCCGGCTTGGGCCTGTTGCTGACGGCCTTGGCGCTCCATGCCGCCGACGCAACCGGAGTTCGTGAAGAGACCTTGGCCACGGCAGCCACCCCCGAAAACCCAATCCTGCATATAGGCATTGTGCAACGCTTTGGCCGTTCTGAGACGGATCAGGTGGAGCTGGCAGCGCCGATGGGATCCCTTCTCACCCTGGAATTCCCTCAAGCAGACGGCAGCACCCAGACCCAGCGAACGCCTCGGGTCAGCATCGGCATTGTCAATCGCGCCCTGACCACCCCGGAAACCGTATACCGTCTAATCCTCAGCAGCCACAAAAGTTTTGAGAGTGCCGAGGCCAACGCCAACCATTGGCAGTCTCTGGGCATCAGCACCGAGATCGCCCAGCCGCAAGAATGGCAGGTGTGGGCCAACCGCGCCTACACCCCGCAACAACTGATCCAGATTCAGCAGTATGCCCAGAAGGAAGGGATCCCCCATGTGCGGCTCGAGGTGCAGGAGCGACGCGAACGGGCGGAGCTAAGCTGGGTTCATGAACACTTTCGCTACCACCGCACCCGCCTCAGGGTGACCTCCGATGCTGGCTATCTGCGGGTGAACGACCGCCACTACGCCGGCTCTATTACCATTCAGCCCAATGCCTACGGCAGCTACACTGTGGTCAATGCCGTGCCTCTGGAAACCTATTTGCGGGGGGTAGTTCCCCACGAGGTGGGGCCAGGGGCCCCTTTTGCCGCGATGGCCGCCCAGGCGATTTTGGCGCGCACCTACGCCCTCAAGAACCTCCACCGCTTTCAGGTTGACGATTATCAGCTCTGTGCCAATACCCACTGCCAGGTTTACAAGGGATTGACCGGAACCCACCCGCGGGCTGACGAGGCCATTCGCCAAACCAGTGGCCTGGTGCTCACCTACAATGGCGAGCTGGTGGATGCTGTCTATTCCTCTACCAATGGCGGCATCTCGGCGGCCTTTGAAGATGTTTGGGACGGGGATCCGCGCCCCTACCTACGCCCGCAAGCGGATATTGCCCATCGTGCTCCGCAGGGCGAGGAGCGCCATCAACCGGGTAAGCCCCTGGATTTGCGGCAGGAGAGCAGCTTCCAGGCGTTTTTGGCCCAGCGAGAGGGCTTCAACGAAGCAGGAGTATCCCGCCTATTCCGCTGGGAGTTCTCCCTATCTTTGGAGGAGCTGAACACCCAGTTGCGGGCCGGCCAAGACTACCTAGGGATCCCGATGCCCACCTGGAGCAGCATCGCGGGGATGCAGATCCTGGAGCGCTCCGCCAGTGGCCGGGTGCAGGTGATGCAATTGGACTTGCAGACGGCAGAAGGGATCCGCTCGATTCTTTTGCGCAAGGATCAGGTACGCTTGGCTTTTCCTCGCCTGTACAGCACCCTGTTTCGGATAGAGCCTCTGAAACAAGGGGAGCGATTGGCAGGCTATCGCTTCATCGGTGGCGGCTTTGGCCATGGGGTGGGCCTGAGCCAGTATGGCTCCTATACCCTGGCTCGGCAGGGGTTTAACGCGGCACAAATCCTCGCTTTCTACTACCCCGGCACCACCTTGGCCCCGCTGGGATCCCTATCCTTGCAGTTGCCTGCCGCCTCAGCAGCCTACTCTATCCGCTAGAGGTTGGGTGAAAGTTATGGCCGTTCGCGACAGCGGGACAGAGCCTTTAGAAGAGCTACGAGAGCAGAGCGCCGGACATCCCCATTCTCCTTCAGACGGGAGGGATCCCTCCCCTGAGGGACACAGATCCATTGGCGACGGCGGGACAGAGTCCTCCGCTGCTGCAGCAGAAGGGGAATCGGCGCCCGGTCGTGTCAGCAGTGGGGAACTGTCTGCGATCCCGGCTGCCCCGCCAGGGTTTAAGTCGGGGTTTGTGGGGCTGATCGGGCGGCCCAATGTGGGCAAGTCCACCCTACTCAACGCCCTGGTGGGACAAAAGATTGCCATCACCTCTCCCGTGGCCCAGACCACCCGCAACCGCCTGCAGGGGATCCTCTCCCTACCCCAAGCCCAGATCATCTGGGTGGATACCCCTGGCATCCACAAACCCCACCACCGCCTGGGGGAAATCTTGGTACACAACGCCCAGGCAGCCATTGCCGCTGTGGACGTGATCCTCTTCGTGGTGGATGGATCGGTGCCGGCAGGACGCGGGGATGCTTTTATTGCCGAGCGGATCCCTGCTGCTTCCCCCTGCCTGATCGTCTGCAACAAAGCGGATCTGCTTCCTCGGGATGCTGCCGTGCGCCAAGCTCACCAAGAGAGCTACCAAGCCCTGCGCCCCGGCGCTCCTGTCGTTTGGGTGTCTGCCTTGGATCCCAGCAGTTTGACACCCCTGATCCAAGCCACCATCGATCTGCTGCCCACCGGCCCCTACTACTACCCGCCGGATCTGGTGACGGATCAGCCGGAGCGGTTCATCATGGCGGAGCTGATCCGAGAACAGGTGCTGCTGCAGACCCGCGAGGAAGTGCCCCATTCCGTGGCCGTGACCATCGACCAGGTGGAAGAAACCCCCAACGTCACCCGCATCTTGGCCACCCTCTATGTAGAGCGGGACTCGCAAAAGGGGATCCTCATCGGCAAAGGGGGGGAAAGGCTCAAGCGGATCGGCCAGGCAGCCCGCCTGCAGATTCAAAAGCTGATCCTGGGCAAGGTGTACCTGGAGCTGTTTGTCAAGGTGCGGCCCCACTGGCGGCGCTCTGAGCACCTTCTGCGCGACTTGGGCTACAGCGCTACGTCCCCCTAGCGGGAATAAGCCATTTGCGTCAGCAGGACGGAGTTCTTATGCCCCCCTCTCCCCTTGTGGGTAGGAGACTGGGGTATTTGCGCGAGCAGCACAGCGTGCTTGGGGGGAATGCTTCAAAAATGCCTTAAAAATGCCTTGGATCTGCTTGGAATAGATGCCGGATGGGATCCCTGCGTTAGCTTGGATAGCAAAGCCTTTGGAGTTCAACGGCAGTTTTTCCCATCTTGCTTTGCTGCCCCGCGCTATGACCGCTTTCTATCCCGCTACGGTTCAACCCGGCGCCCGCACCCTGCCGGGCCACTACTACGTCTCCTCCAGCCGTTTTGAGGCGGAGATCGAGCGGATTTTTTATCGGCAGTGGTTCTGCGTGGGGCGCAGTGCCGATCTGGCCCAACCCGGAGACTTTTTGCAGGTGCAGGTGCTCAGAGAAAGCCTGATCCTGGTACGGGATCCCAAGGGGCAAGCCCATGCCTTCTTCAACCACTGTCGCCATCGAGGAACCCGACTCTGCAGCGAGCTCCAAGGCCATTTTGCCGATGGGATCCCTTGCCCCTACCACGCCTGGCGCTATGGGCTGGATGGACAATTGTTGGCGGCTCCCCAGATGCACGAGGTGGAAGACTTTCGCCGTGAAGATTATCCCCTCCACTCCGCTGCCTTGGCAGAATGGGAAGGCTTCGTCTGGGTCAACCTCAGCCGCCATCCTCAGCCCTTCGATGAGGTTTTTGCCCCATTGCAAGGTCGTTTCCGAGAGTGGAACCTGTCTGCTTTGTGGCGAGGTCATCGTATTGAATACAACGTTCAGGCCAACTGGAAATTGCTGTTTGAAAACTACTCTGAGTGCTACCACTGCCCCCTCATTCACCCGGAATTGGCCCGTCTTTCGCCGGCTCGCAGCGGTCGCAACGACCTGATGGAAGGCCCCTTTTTGGGCGGCTACATGTTGCTCAACCCAGATGTGACCAGCCTAAACATGAGTGGCCAACGCAGCTTGCCCCTGATCTCCACCGTGCGAGGCGAGAACCAACGGCGGGCCTACTACTACACCCTTATGCCCAATCTATTCTTGAGCCTGCAGCCGGACTATGTCATGACCCACACTCTGTGGCCCCAGGGATCCGACCGGACGCGGGTCGTCTGCGATTGGCTGTTTGAGCCGGAGACCTTGGCGCTGGATGGTTTTGATCCCAGCGAGGTGGTGGAATTGTGGGATCGCACCAATCGACAGGATTGGCACCTGTGCGAGCTCACCCAGCAAGGGGTGGGATCCCGTGCCTATGAAGCAGGGCCTCTTTCCCATGCAGAAGGGTTGCTGCAAGCCTTTGGGCGGGAATACCGCCGGCAGATGCAGGAGTTGGAAGAACAAAGCTGCTAAAAAAGTGTTAGGGACAGAGGGTTTTTGTTGATTGGGTTGCCGTTGGCGTTGTTAGGACGAAGTTCTTTGTAAGGTGCTTTGGGCTGAGGTTAACCACAATGTTGCGACTGTACGGGATCCCAACCTCCGGAAATTGCTACAAAGTGGAATTGCTCCTCAAGCAATTGGGGATCCCCTATGAGACGGTTGAAGTCAACTCCAGGGCCGGAGAAAACCGCCGCCCCGAGTACCTGGCCAAAAACCCCCTGGGCCAGATCCCGGCTTTGGAACTGGAAGATGGAACGGTCTTGGCCGAGTCCGCCGCGATCTTGGTCTACCTGGCAGAAGACACCCCCCTCTACGGCCAAAACAAGTTGGAACGGGCCGAGATTTTGAAGTGGTTGCTTTTTGAACAAACCCGCATTGCCCGCTACATCGCCACCACTCGCTTCTGGGTGCGGGCCGGCCAAGCAGAGGCCCATGCTGACGTGATCGCCCAGAACTTGAAATCTGGAACAGAGGCCTTGGAGATCATGGAAGGCCACCTGCAGGGGAAAGCATTTTTTGTGGGCAACTGCTACACCATCGCCGATCTCGCCCTTTTCACCTACACCCATGTGGCGGAGCAGGGCGGGTTTGACCTCAAGCCCTTTCCTCAGATCCGAGCCTGGTGTCAGCGGGTGAAAGCCACCGACCGCTTCTTCCCCCTCCCCGGAGCCTAGAACGCCTTCCGCTAGTTGCTGGCTCCCTCCATGCCCTCTAGCAACTGGCCCAGATACCAAATCTCGACCTCGCTGGCCACATCTCCCTCAGCCAAGAAGGGCGTGCCATCTTGAAAGTTGAGCGGCCCCTTGAAGAGCTGAATGCTGCCATTCCCCAAGCCAGCAATAAACTCCTCCAGCTTGGCCTTGTCTTCCGGCTTCAGGGCTTCTCCCATGATGAACCCCGCCGAAGACGTGTCCGGGTTGTTGATATCCGACCAGTCGATGGGCGGACGCAGGAATTGGCTCTCGAAGGTGCCCGCGCGAGCTGCCTCGATCAATTGCTTGTATCCTGGCCCCCAGTTGTAGTAGGAAACCCCCAGGCAAATTTCGGGCGCAAAGTTACAACCGCTGGCCAGGCCGTAGTGGGTGTAGCGCACTCGCTTTCCGGCCTCAGCAGCCCGCTTGCCTTGTACCGCCGCCTCCGGCGTATCCAACCCCGACATCACCACATCAAAGCCGCCGTTGTAAAAGTCATCGGCAACCTTGCTTGGATCCAAAGTAACCCCTGGAATGTTGAACCAGAAGCCAATCCAGGTCACCCGGAACTGCAACTCTTCAGGACGATCTCGGTAAGTTTCCCAGCAGTATTTGGCCCCCAAGTAAGCAGCAGCAGCGTAACGGCGGGTTTCATCGTTGATCAGAGGTCCCAACAGGCCAATTTTGCCGGTTTCGGAGCCCAGGGCTGCAGCACAGCCAGCCACCATGCGCATCGCTTCCATCTGGGGCATGATGTTGGCCAAGTTGGGCAGATCGATGTAATTTTTCCCTTCCTTCCAGGCCATGTCCCCAGAAGCATGGATAACTGCGATCTCAGGATGCTTGCGGGCCGTTTCAATCGCGTCGTCTTTGTGGTCATCGGAAGTAAAGATGATAACCTTGGCCCCTCGGGCGATCATGTCATCCGCCACCTGGGAGGCGCGCACATTGGGCCGATCCGCCGGGTTCACCTTATCCAGGTAATCAAACTCGACACCGGGCAACTTGGCCTTGACGTATTCGCTGCCCTCCACATGCGCCTGGCTCCAGCCGCCATCCTGCATCGGCCCCACCAGCACCATGCCCACTTTGAAGGTCTCCTGCGCCGTTGTGGGGGTGGATCCCAGTAGAGCGGCGACTGCCAGGCCAATAGCCCAGCCTCTCGAGGGAGAAAAAGCGCGGGTAAGATTCCAGTTCACAGGCAGCTCCAACAGAACAGGGATCCAAAGCCGGAAGACTACATCCATCATCGGGATCCCGCTGCAGATCGCTGTATCTGAGAATACAAAAAGGCGCTTGGCAAACGACGTGGAAGCCAGCAGGGGCTCAGGGAGAAATTTATCGTTCCTTCAGTTCCCGCTGAATCTCCCGCTGGGTTTGCCGCTCTTTGATTGCCTGCCGCTTGTCGTGGAGCTTTTTGCCGCGGGCCACGCCCAGATGGGCTTTGATCCAGCCGCGGTTGAGCACCAGCTTGAGGGGAACCACGGTCAGGCCCTTTTGTTCCACCAAGCCCCGTAGGCGGTCGATCTCGCGGCGGTGCAGCAGCAACTTGCGGCGGCGGGTAGGGTCGTGGTTAAACACTTTGCTGGCGGTGTCATGGGGGGAGATGTGCAGATTGTGCAGCCATGCTTCCCCATCCCGAAAGAGGGCAAAAGCGTCTTGCAGGTTGGCTTTGCCCGCTCGTATCGATTTCACCTCTGTGCCGGTCAGTTGGATCCCGGCCTCATAGGTCTCCAAGATGTCGTACTCGAAGCGGGCGCGACGGTTGTCAACCAGGGTTTTGACGTTGGGATCCACAGCCATAGGCTTTCAGTAGACCAGAGGGCCTAACGAGAGGTCAGGGATCTCTCCAATTTTCGCACCGCCCGCCCAACCAAGCGCTCGGATTTGCCGCGCCAGAGAAAGCGAATGGGGGTACCGGTAAAGTCCAGGTTTTGCCGGAAGTGCTTTTCCAGGAAGCGGCGGTAGTTATCCTTAAACAAATCGGGATCGTTGACAAACAGAACAAAGGTGGGGGGCCGATCCGCCACCTGGGTGCCGTAGTAAATTCTGCCCTGCTTGCCCTGGCGGTTGGTGGGGGGCGATTGCCAGGCAAGAGCATCCTGGAGCACTTCGTTGACCACAGCGGTGGGAACCCGTTTGCGGTGGGCGGCCACCACGGTATTCACCTGCTCAAAGATTTTGTGGGTGCGTTGCCCGGTGAGGGCGCTGACAAACAGAAGCGGCGCCCATTCAATAAAGTAAAGCCTGTCGCGAATCTCGCGGGTGAACTCGTTGATGGTGTGGGTATCTTTGTTTTCTACTGCATCCCACTTGTTGACGACGACAACGCAGGCGCGGCCCTCTTCTTCGATGCGCCCGGCCAGCCTCTGATCCTGTTCGGTAACCCCCTCCAAAGCATCGATCACCAGCAGCACTGCATCCGAGCGCTGGATGGCCTTGAAGGCCCGGTTGATGCTGAAGAACTCAATGCCGTACTGCACGCGGTTTTTTTTGCGGATGCCGGCGGTATCGATGAGGCGATAGGGCTGCCCTTCCCAGGTGACCACGGTGTCGATGGCATCGCGGGTGGTGCCGGAAATGGGGCTGACGATGGCCCGCTCGGATCCTACCAGGCGGTTGAGCAGGCTGGATTTGCCCACGTTGGGCCGCCCCACAATCGAGACGGCAATGGGATCCGGCTCACCCACCGTTTCTTCGGTCACTTCGGGCAAGTGAGCCAGCACCGCCTCCAACAGCTCGGCTACCCCATTGCCATGAATGCCGGAACAGGGGATCGGATCCCCCAGCCCCAGCTCCCAAAAGGCTGCTGCCTGAGCCAGGCCCATCTGCCCCGACTCGCACTTGTTTACGGCCACCACCACCGGCAGGGGTTGTTTGCGCAGCCAATCGGCCACTTCTACATCGGCGGGTGTCAGTCCCTCTCGGCCATCCACCACGAAGATCACGGCCTGCGCCTCGGCCATGGCTGCCATCGCTTGCTGGCGAATGTGGGGTAAAAATTCGCTGTCATCCCCAAAAACCAGGCCGCCGGTGTCCACCACCCGCAAGCGGCGCCCGTTCCACTCCACCTCCTGGTACAGGCGATCCCGGGTCACGCCGGGCTCATCGTGCACAATGGCCGAACGCACCCCCGCCATGCGGTTGACGAGGGTGGATTTGCCCACGTTGGGGCGGCCCACAATGGCCACAAGAGGTAGGGGCACTGTTGGCTCGTCGATAACTTGGGATATCTATCCTAGCTGTTTGGGATCCCAGATGTCCAAAGCCGCCAATCTCGATCATTGCTTTGGATGCAGGTCTGGCGGTAAGTTAGGTACCTATCCTCCCATCAGGCACCGGCTGTGCCCCTTCCCCATTCTTGCCATGAACCGCGCTCTCGTTCCCGCCCAGCGGCTGAACAAGCTGCCCGCCTATGTCTTCGCCCGCTTGGATGAGCTGAAGGCCCGCGCCCGCCAGCAGGGGTTGGATTTGATCGATCTGGGCATGGGCAACCCCGATGGTCCCACCCCACAGCCGGTGGTGGAGGCGGCGCAGGCGGCCATTGCGGATCCCGCCCACCACGGCTACCCGCCCTTTGAGGGCACGGCCAGCTTCCGCCAGGCGATCACGGATTGGTACTGGCGCCGCTACGGGGTGGAGCTGGATCCCAATGGAGAGGCGCTGCCTTTGCTGGGATCCAAAGAGGGGCTGACCCACCTGGCTCTGGCCTATGTGGATCCCGGAGATCTGGTGTTGGTGCCCAGCCCTGCCTATCCAGCCCATTTTCGCGGCCCCATGATTGCCGGCGGGCAGATCTACCCGATGATGCTGCGCCCCCAGAAGGGGTGGTTGATCGATCTGCAAGAAATACCGCCGGAAGTGGCTCAGCAGGCGCGGGTGCTCTACTTTAACTACCCCAACAACCCGACGGCGGCAGTTGCGCCCCGCTCTTTTTTTGAGGAGGTGGTGGAGTTTGCCCGCCGCTACGATCTCATCCTGGTGCACGACCTGTGCTATGCCGAGCTGGCTTTTGACGGCTACCGGCCCACCAGCCTGCTGCAGATCCCAGGCGCCAAGGACTTGGCAGTGGAGTTCCACACCCTCTCCAAAACCTACAACATGGCCGGCTGGCGGGTGGGATTTGTGGTGGGCAATCGCCAGATCATCCAGAGCTTGCGCACCCTGAAAACCAATCTCGACTACGGCATTTTTGCCGCCATCCAAAAGGCCGCCGAAACTGCCCTGCGCCTGCCGGATAGCTACCTGGAGCAGGTACAAGAGCGCTACCGCCGCCGGCGCGACTATCTGATCGGCCGCCTAGCGGAGTTGGGCTGGCGGATCGAGCCGCCACTGGCGACGATGTATCTCTGGATCCCTACCCCCCGCGCTGCCGACGGCACCCCTGAGGGATCGACGGAGTTTGCCCTGCGGGTGCTGGAATCTACAGGCGTGGTCGTAACCCCCGGCAGCGCTTTTGGAGAGGGAGGAGAGGGCTACGTGCGGATTAGCCTAATTGCCGATTGCGAGCGCATAGGTCAGGCTATCGATCGCTGGGCGGAAGCTGGGATCCGCTACTGCTGAGCCATAGGATGAAGGAGCCGCGAGGATCCCTTCTGGCAAGGATCTGAAGGATTTAGATCAATAGCCATTCTCGATCCTCCGTCACCCCCGGCCTCTCTCCCAGGGGGAGCTAGGGATCAACGCGACAAACCCTTTGATTGGCTACTTGAAGTGACCGCATATAGTCGTTTCAGGTTAGGGTGAGACGCCTGCGCCACTGAGAAAAGCCCTATAGACCCGTTCCTTCAAAGTTTTAGGGTGGTTGCAGTGTCCTGGCTTGAATCGAAATGACCGTAATTCTCAGTCCTTGGGAAGTTGATACTGCTCCACAATCCGCCGGGCAAAGGGGGGCACGTGCTGCTCCAACTTCTGGGGATAGTGGCGGCGCACATAGAGGTAGTTACGGGTGAAGTGGGAATCGATGGAAAAACGGGCATATTCCAAACCGCGTGGCCCAAACCGCTCGATCACCGCCCCCATGATCTGGGCCAACCACATCGGTAGGGTCAGGGCTTGATCGTAGGCAGGGATCCCCTGCTGCACTGCCGCCCTCCGGGATCCCTGCGAGATCACCGGTTGGGTTTCCAGCTCCTCCCAGACTAAGTCCAACAGCTCTTGCCCCCGCTGATTGCGCACCAGCAGCCACTGCCAGCCCAAGGGGGATCCCATGTAGCCCACCACCAGATCTGCCAGAGCATTCACATAGTCAAAACAACTGAGGCAGGAGGGGGCAAACACGTCCTTGAGTTCTTTGGTCTTGAGGCCGAAGAAGGGCACCTTTTCCACCGAGCCATCTTCGTGTTTGAAGTGGATGTGGAAGTCTTGCATAAACTCGTAGTGCACCACCGTCTGTGGGGAGCGGCTGGTGGTTTCTAGAAACTTTTGCAGCCCGGCACGGCTGACATTGTCCACACAGGGCGTGCCCAACACGTACAGCTTCTCCAGGCCCAGTTTTTTTTCCACCGCCCGCAAAGCCTGAATTTGGCAGCCCACCCCGATCACCAATAGGCGCTTGAGGCCGCTTTGCTCCACCTGCTCCAACACAGACAAGTTGGGAGAAAGAGTTGGCTTGTTAACTCGCGCCGCCCAGACCGCTTCGGGGGTACGGGCCAGGATGGGCCGTGGCTGAAAGCGATCCCGCTCATCCGCCTGCACGCACACCACCCCTTCCACCAAGCCAGTGGTGAGGGCCTTCATGCCAATGCTGCTGACAATGCCCGTCCACTGGGCCCCCGGGATCGGATCCCGCTTGCGGGCTGTGTACATCGCCTCGTAGACACCGAAGTAATCGGTATCGGTGACGGCAAGGGATCCTGAGCGCAGCGATTCCCGGGATCGCCCGTGGGTCTGTTCTTCCAACTGGGTCAGTTGCTGGTCCAAGAAGGCACAGGCTTCTCTGACCTGGGCCACGTAGCGGGTATCGCAAAGGCCGCACTGGCTGCACAGCTCTTTGGCCGGATAGCGGCCGGAACGGATGGGCCGGGCTGGACGCGGTGAACGGGATCCCATGATTTCTAGTGTTTGCGTAAGCGGAACGGAGTCGAATGGATCTTTTGAGCTTTGCTATTTAAGCTTTCTTTGAGATCTAAAGACACAGGCACCTCAGGCGTTCGCAGCAACGGCAACCAAGGTGCTCTCTTCAGTTTGCGGCCAAAACGGCAGATAGCGGCAAAGAACTTCGAGGGATCCCTGCTAAAGGAGCGCAAAATTTCAGAGCCTCTATAGATTGCTGTAGCGTTCTTCGGCCCAGGGTTCACCGCCCATGTAGTAGCCGTTGCTCCCCCAAAAGCCCAGCTGATCTTAGGGGGGAAACTCCAGGCATATGGGTGAGGGATCAAAGTGCGCACCGGCCCTACCGGGAGCGGTTGTCCTTCCAGGGTATGAACCAGGTAGTTTTCGGGGCGGATGAACTCCTCCAGAGTCAGGTTGGTGGTGTAGCCGCCATAACAGTGTTGCATCACCGCCTTGGCCTCAGGAGCAATGGATACCAACTGCAACCCATCCGGGATCCACACCCCTGTCCAGTTGACATCCTCCATCTCCTTTCGGTACAACGCAAAGACTGGAGACACGGCACAGCTTGCCCACTGCTGTCGCCCCCATCTAGCCCCACCACTTGGCCGGTGTACTCCGTCATCGAAGGCTTGGTACTGCGCTGGAGTGGCCTTGAGGAGTTTGGCATCTCTGACCAGCGTGGGTGTATCTTATCGCAGGTCTAACAGGGCAAAAGCCGTCCTGGAAGGGCAGGGCTTTGGACCTAGCTTTTTGGTAAAGGTATGGGCTCTAGGGTGGAATCTTGCCCGTGACGGGCCTGTAGGATCGGGTCAACCGGGAACGAGGACTGGCGCTGCTTCAGGATCGGGGAGAATGGATCCCTGTTGGAGCCTGTGAATGGCTGCCGGGGATAGGGGAGAAGAGCCCGGAAGGGACTCCGTCCCGCTAACCCAAGCGGGTGAGGTTGATAAAGCCGACTGGTGGAACTGAGTTGAGCAATTTTGGGGTGCAGAGCGTGTTGTCGATGAACCTATGGAGTGCAGGGCTGTTGGGCCTTACCTTCAGCTCACCTGGAGAATTTGTCTTCCGCTTTCCCCCCGGCACCCCGCTGGTGGGAGGGCTGGGCCTACGCTGGTATGGCCTATTGATGGCAGTGGCCGTGTTGGTCGGCTTGATCTTGACCAAAGCGTTGGCAGAATCTCGTCATCTAGAGAAAGAGCCTGGCAAAGCCAGTGAACGAGTGGAGCTACTGGCCCTGTGGTTGGTAATATCTGGGTTTCTGGGCGCCCGCCTCTACTACGTCCTCACCCACTGGTCAGAGTTCCAAGACAACCCCCTCTCGGCCTTTGCCATTTGGCAGGGGGGTCTCATCATCCACGGTGGGGTGTTGGCCGGCGCGCTTGCCCTTTACCTCTATTGCCGCACCACCGGGATCAACGGCTGGAAGTACGCCGATGTGCTCACGCCGGGGTTGATTTTGGGCCAAGCCATTGGGCGCTGGGGCAACTTTTTCAACTCTGAGGCCTACGGTGCCCCTATTCCTCCCGACAGCCCTTGGCCGCTGCGGGTGTACATTCCTCCCCAAGCCCGCGAGCCGGAATACAGCCAATTTGAGTTTTTTCACCCCATCTTTTTTTACGAAAGCGTCCTCAACCTGCTTCTATTTGCCCTCTTGATGGGAATGTTCTGGCGCTTTCCCAAACTCAAAGATGGCACTTGGGTTTGGACCTATGTTGTCGGCTATAGCCTGATCCGCATCCCCTACGAAATCTTGCGCGTGTCGGCGGTGGCCTATCTGCCGGGAACTTCCATCAAAGCCGCCTATGTAGCCAGTGGCTTGGGCTTGGTGATCGGGATCGGCATGTTGATCTACATGTACCGGCTGCGCTTCGACCCCGATTTGGAACAACTGGCAGCGTGGTTATCGGAGCAAGCGGGATTAGCGCCAGAAGCAGCCCAAAACCTTCTGGAACGGGCTTGGGCTATTCAACAGAGACATCGCCGCGCCGACCTGTTGGATCGTGTCACCCTCGCCATGCCCCACTTTCCCGGCACCCTTGCCCCTCACCTGTCTCTTGGCCAACGGGAGCTGCTCATGCGGCAACTGTTTTGTCGCCTGGAAGGCAGGGATCCCTCTGAGGAAGGGCTGGCCCAAGCCAGTTAGTGCCGTGGCCATCAGGCTGAATCAGGGTCATTCCCTCACCCCCAAGGAGAAAGCAGGGCCAGGGAGCAAAACCTTTAGGCCAGCAGACCTCGGGCCAGCAAACCCGCCCCCCCTCCCATCAACACCAACAGCCAAGTGGGCTGGCGAAAGCGCATCAAGGCAATGAAGGCCGCTACCCCGATCCCCAAAGCCACCAGCGAAGCGGGAGTTGTTTGTTGTAGCAGCGCATTTTGGGCCAAGGGCACTGTAGCCGCAGCAACAGCCCCCAGGGCCGTTGGGGTAATTGCCTGCAGGGATCCCTTCACCCAAGCATTGTGCCGTATGCGCAACAGAACCGGAGCTGCCAGCAAAATAAAGGCAAAAGAAGGGGCAAAGATGGCCACTGTTGCCGTCAGAGCCCCCAGCACCCCTGCCACCTTGTAGCCGATAAAGGCTGCCGTCAGCACCACCGGGCCAGGAGTAAATTGCCCAATGGCCACCCCATCCAAGAACTCTGTCGGCGTCAACCAGCCCAACTGATCCACCACCTCGTCGGCGATGAAGGGGATGATCACCAGCCCTCCCCCGAAGATGGTGCCGCCTACTTTCAGGAAAAACAAGGTCAAAGGCCAGAAATAGGCACCAATCCGCTCCAGACCCCAAAAGCTGCTCAGGATAAGGGTTTCCGGTGGAACCGTGGCCACTACCGTCTGGGCCAACGTCAATACTGGCCAAGGGAGTAAAATCGGGATCCCCGATAGTGGGCCTTTTTTGGGCCCATACAGCAGCAGCCCCACCAGAGCCGCCAGCCCGAACAGCAACAGGATATTCACCCCCCCAATCAGCAGCAGGGCAAAGGCCGCCACCGCGATCAGCCCCCGGCTCCAATCCTTCACAGCTTTACGGCCCAGTTTCCAGCAAAAGGCCAGGATAATGGCGATCACCACCGGGGCCACCCCAAAAAACATCCCCTCTAGCTGCGGCACCCCCTGAAAGCGAAAGTAAAGCCAAGAAAAAATCACCTCGATCACAAAAGCAGGGGCAATGAAGCAAATCCCCGCCAGCACCGCCCCCAACCAGCCTGCCCGCACATAGCCGACATAGATCCCCATCTGGGTAGAAGCTGGCCCTGGCAACATTTCACATAGGCCCACCCCTTCGGTAAATTGTTCCTGGCTCATCCAGCCCCGCCGGATCACCGCCTCATCGTGTTGCATGGCGATGTGGGCTTGGGGGCCGCCGAAACCCAGGGATCCCAGCCGCAGGAATACCACGGCAATCTCTTTCAGGCGCGTTGAAAGGGAGGGCAAGTTGTCGGGGGCGTTTTCCGGCCTGGGGAACTGACCGGGAGCAGACTCAGAAGACATGGGCAAAGCCCGGCAAGACAACCCCGCCTATCCTGCCATCTGTCCGGGATCCCTTCAAGAGGACAACACTCGCCCGTTTATCCTTTCACCCAAACTGCCCCCTCAGGTCTTCAGGCTTCGCAACCACTCTTCCAGAGCGCGGATCGGCGCGGGATCCCGGTAGACGCGATCTTGACGTGCTTTCACCTGCTGGCCCATTTGCTCTCGCCACTCTGGATCCAAGCCCAACTGACTGGCAATCTGGACGTATTCATCGAGGGTGTGGGCGATGGTATCCAGGATCCCCATCTGCTGCAGGATGGCGTAGGTGTGGCGGCCCCGCAGCAGGGATCCGGGCAAGGTGACGATGGGCAGGCCGTGGGGCAGGGCTTCCAGGGTGGTGTTGCCCCCTGACCAGCCGAGGCTATCCAGGTAAATATCCCCCAGGGCGTTGTAGGCGGCATATTCTGCAGGCGAGAGTTCCGGTAGGAGCACCACATACTCTTCGGCAGCTAGGTCATAGGCCTGAAAGGCTCGTCGCAGCCGCTGCCAAAAGCGCTCGCGGATCCCTTGGGAGAGGCGGCCCCGCAAAAATAGAAATTGACACTTCCCCACTTCCCGGGCGATGCGGGGGAACACCTCGTCGTACTGAGGTAAGTACTTGAATAGGGATTGGGCGCAGAGGTAAAGCACCCTGTCGGGATCCACCCCCCAAGCTTGCCAGTCCACAGGGGCGGGGTCAACTTCTAGGGGAATATAGTAGGTGCCGATGCCAGGCAGGGGCAGGAGCTGCTCGGTGTAATGGCCGGCCCCGTCCGGCGGCTCCATCAGCTCGCTGCTGAGGAAAACGTCTATTGTCGGCAGGCCAGAAGTTTGCGGGTGGCCCCAGGCCATCGCCTGTACCGGCGCCAAGCGGAGGGCGGCCAGTTGGGCACAGACCGGGTCAATGCCCACTTCCGGGTAGAGGAGCACATCCAGCTGTGCCTCTCGAATAGCCGCTTGCCATTCTTCTATGCTGCGGGATCCGGCCACAAAGTGCTCAAAACGAGGGGGCAGGGAGCACGTGACCTCATCTTGGATGACCGAGGTGTGGAAGCCGTAGAGGGCCACTTGAGCACGATCCAGGGCTTCTACCCAGCCGCGAGTCAGGATCTTCCAAACGGAGTGATCCCGAAACAGGCCGGAGACAATGCCCACCCGCACTCGGCCAGAATGTCGCTGCCAGAGGACGGAGGACTGGGGATAGCGGGCCGCCATCACGTCCCTCACCAAGGATCCGTAGAGCTGCTGCAGATCGCGGTCGTTCTGGCCTTGGTAGGGCAAAAAGAAGGGTTGGACGGAGCCGATCCCGGCAGCTGCTCGCTCCAGGGTTTCGGGATCCCGCGGCAGGTGTTCCCAGCGGCCCTTCACCTGTTGTAGGGCTTGGCGGTAGCGCTCCCGAGCCACGGAAACTTGGTCTGCCGAGGCGTACAGCAAGGGCAACTGGCTAACACACCAGCCCAGGGCCGCGGCCAAGTCGGCGGGATCCGCTTGCCAGAGTTGGTAGAACAGCTCCGCCGCTTCCTCCTCCCGGCCACAATCCCGCAGCAGGATGGCCAGGGTGTAGGCGGCATCGGCAAAGTCCGGCTGCAGCTCCAGGGCCTGTCCCAAGGGGACAAGGGCCGCCTCCAAATCCCCCTGCTGCCGCAGCACCAGCCCCAGCTGGTACAAAACTTCCGCGTCCGGCCCCCCCTGCTCTAGGGCCAGTTGCAGGTGAGTTTTCGCCTCCGCCAGCTGCCCCGCCTGCTTGAGAACAATTCCCAAATTAAAGTGGGCGTCGGGAAACCAGGGCTGGTGGGCAAGGGCCTGCCGGATCAGGGCAATCGCGTCGTCCAGGGATCCCTGTTGCTGCCGACAGACCCCCAAGAGGTGCAGTGCCTCGGGGTGGGTGGGCTGGGCTTGCAGCACCTGCTGGTAAAGTGAGACAGCCTGTGGCCATTGCCCTGCCTGGTGATGGCGAACGGCTTGGGCCAACAGACGCTGCAGGTGCTCTCCTCTGTCCTTTCCAGCTCTGCCTAGGCCAAAGCCTTTCCCCGGTCCAGACACAGTGAGCTCCTCTCGCCGGCGGATCCTGGGCCTCTACCCCATCAGCCGTTGGGGAAATTGAGAAAGCCCGCCAAGGCCGGAGCAATCGGCAACAGGGTCATGACCATCAAAAAGAGGGCCAGCAATGCCAAAGCATCCCGCTGACCGTCGGTTTCAGTAATCTCATCCTGCGGTGGACGCTCTGGCTCGCGGGCGATGAACAGGATCAGCAGCGCCCAGTAGAGGGCCAAGACGTTGCTGATGGCCGCCACCGCCAAGGCAATCAGGGTGATGAAGGTGGCGCGGGCCGCCGTCTTCCGCCCGTACACCGCCTGCACAATGCGACCCCCGTCCAGCTGCCCTGCCGGCAGCAGGCTCAAGGCGGTGATTGCCAGGCCAATCCAGCCCACGGCAACAAAAGGATGAATGGGAACCAGCTCCGCCTGCAACTGGGATCCCAGCACCAGCCGCGCTAGGGTGCCTACCAGGATGGAGCTGCGGAAGATCTCCGTGGGCACATACAGACCCTCGGAGCCGGAGAGCTTCAGGCCAGCCAAGAGCACCAGCAGCGACAGGATCCCGCTCGCTGCCGGGCCGGCAAAGGCAATGTCGAAGAGGGCCTTGCGGCTGGGCACCGGCGATTGGATGCGGTTTAGGGATCCCAGCGTGCCGATCCCCAAGCTGGGGATAACAAAAGCAGGGCTGAGGCGCACGCCGTACTTGCCCGCCATCCAGCGGTGTCCGGTCTCATGCACCAGCAAGATGGCGAAGATCCCGGCCGCCACCGGCAGGGCTTCCACCCAGCGCCCCGGCGCATCCAACAGCCGGAAGCCCAAGAGATTGGCTCCCACCTCCAGGGTGGCAAGAAAGCTAGCCAGCAGCAAGCCGGCTGCCAGGATCTGCGCCCCTCTTGAGGCGCGGTAGTTGACAATCTCATCCGGCAAGACCACCACCGCCGGCTTTTCCGCCGGATCCTCCACCAAAAAGAGCTGGTAGCGACTGCCCACCTGCTCTTTGAGCTTCTCCACCAGCAGGGGTACCACCACCTCCGCCTCCTGGCGCAGGTTGCCCTTAAAAATCGCCCCTTCCCCATAGGGGACGGTCTCGGTGACGAAAAAGGTATCGAGGCCGAAAATAGACTGAATGGCCTGCAGATCCTCAGCCGAGATCCGCTGCAGAACCGCAGGCGCTTCCAAAGGCGCCTCCCCTGCCGAAGGGGCTTCCCCCTGCTCTTCCAGACGAGCCAACTGCTCGCGACGGGCCTGCAGCTCCTGCTGGGCCAACTGGCGGGTCTTGCGCCCCACAGCAATGTAAAGCCCTGTAAACACCAGCAACAGCAGCAGGAAACCGGCAAAGTTGAGGTAGATTCCCAGCAGCAACAGCCCTAGGAAGACCACCCAGGGCAGCAGCAGCAGGGATCCCTGTAACCACACCCAAACGGCTAAGGATCCCCGCCGACGGGCTCTCCAGAAGCCCCAACCCAAAAAGGCCAGCGTTCCCAGCAAAAAGAGCGGCGTAATCTCAGCGGCAATGTTCATGGCTGACCTATGAGGCTGTACGGGTACCAAGCTGAGGGCAAGACGGCTCAAGCAGAAACAGCCGTTCCTTCAAAACGGGGCTCCGGCTGCTCCCACAGGTAGAAGCCAGCTTTCCGAGGTTTCAGGAGGAACAGCCGCAAAAACTGATAGAAGTTATCCAAGTAGAGGGGCAGCTTGCGCAAACCCTTGAAGGGGCCGGATCCCCGGGCAATCTCCCTCAGCTTAGCGTTGTTGGCCACGCACTTTTGCAGCCGCCGCACAAACTCAGGGTTTTCCACATCCAACACCACCGGGAACACCTTGGCCGCCTCGCGGTTGGTCTTGTAGATCACCTCCATGTCATAAGTATGGGGATCCAGCCCGATGAGGCGGTAGAAATCCGGGCGCTCTCCCACATCGTTGAGGTACATAGTGGCGAACACCGACAGCAAGAAGAAGCGGCACCACAGCTTGGCCACCCACCCCTGCAGCAGCCTGGGCTGGCTCAGGAGCATCAGCGCGAAGAAATCGCCGTGGCGGTTCTCGTCCTGGCACCAGTTCTTGAAGAAGTTGAAGATCGGGTAAACGCGATCCTCGGGGTGGGCCTCCAGGTGGCGGTAGATGAGAATGTAGCGCCAGTAGCCGATCTTCTCCGAGAGATAGGTGGCATAGAAGATGAAACGCGGCGCGAAATAGGTGTAAGACTTGTGCTTAGTGAGAAAGCTCAGGTCGAAGGCCATGTTGAAGTCGCCCATAGCGCGGTTCAGAAAGCCGGCATGGCGGGCCTCATCGCGGCTCATCAGGGCAAAGCACTCGGCCAAAACGGGGTTGGTCTCTTTTAGCTTGCGCGACAGCTCCTTGTAGAGGAGAAAACCGGAGAACTCGGCTGTACAGGAGCGCTCCAAGAACTCCACAAACAGCCGGCGCGCCTGCGGATCCAGGCGGCTTTCCCAGTCTTGGTTGAACTCCTCACCCCGGACGAAGTGATAGCGGTTGTAGTCGGCGCGAAACTCCTGCAGGATGGCCTGGAAATCGGCCTCTCGATCCCCTAAGCCCATTTTGCCGATGGCCTCGAAATCGGTGGTGTAGAAGCGCGGCGTCAGGATGGTCTCGGTGGGCACTCGCGCTTGAGTTTGAGCAGCTTGCAAACTGGGACTCATAGTGATTTAAAGCGGATGAAAAGGCCAGGTATACTCTCGCAGTTTACCAGCCTCTCTGGCCGTCGTGGGGATAAGAAGTGTTACCGGCAGGCTCTGAGAGATCCTTAAGACTCCACTGCCAGCGGCTGGGATCGCAAGGGATCCGTCAGCTCGCTGCCCTCCTCCGAAGGCGGGATCACCTGCCAAAACAGAGGCAAATAGGATTCCCAATTTTGCAGAATGCGCTCCGCTTTGGGGGAATGGGTGCGGCGATAGTGCTCCTGGATCAGGCTCTTCAGTTGTGCCTCTGCTGCTGCTGTCTGCACCCGCTGAATGCGCACGATCTCCCCGTTGACCTTGGCGGGAAAGTCGCCCTGCTCATCCAGCACATAGGCCAGGCCGCCGGTCATCCCCGCTCCCAGGTTGCGGCCCACCCGCCCCAGCACCACCACCACCCCACCGGTCATGTACTCGCAGCAGTGGTCGCCGGATCCCTCGATCACCGCCTGCGCTCCCGAGTTGCGCACCGCAAAGCGTTCCCCTGCCTGGCCGTTGGCAAACAGGGATCCGCCCGTGGCCCCGTACAAACAGGTGTTGCCCAGGATTACATTTTCCGCCGGATCGCGGGGCGCCTCAGGGGGAGCCAGGATGACGATCTCGCCGCCACACATGCTCTTGCCCACGTAGTCATTGGCTTCTCCTGTCAGGGTCAGGCGCATCCCCGCCAGTGTAAAAGCGCCAAAGCTCTGGCCGGCGCTGCCGACAAAGCGCAGATCCAACTGCCCCCCCTGTTGGGCGAAGCCGGTATCTCCGTACAAGCGGGCCAAGGTTCCGGCAATGCGCCCGCCCACACAGCGGTCGGTGTTGGCGATAGGGATCTCCACCGTGGCCGTGCCGCAGGTTTCCACCGCCTTCTGCACCTCCGGCTGAGCCAGGATCTGCTCATCCAGCACCGGGCCGTTGGAATGCACCGGCTCATGCTCCAACCAGTCGGGCAGGGTGTTGGGATCAAAACCGGGGGGAGTTCGCAGCAGACACTCCAAGTTCAAGGATGGGGTTTTCTGCAGAACGGCATCGGCCCGCGGACAGAGCAGATCCACCCGTCCAATCACCTCCTTCAGAGAGCGGTAGCCCAGTTGCGCTAAGACTTGGCGCACCTCCTCCGCCACAAAGGTGAAGAAGGTCACCACGTGATCTGGCGTGCCGGGGAAGCGCTTGCGCAACTCCTCCTTCTGGCTGGTCACTCCCACAGGGCAGTTGTTGGTGTGGCACACCCGCGCCATGATGCACCCCTCCGCAATCATGGCCACCGTGCCAAAGCCAAACTCTTCTGCCCCCAGCATGGCCGCCATCACCACTTCCCAACCCGTGCGAATGCCGCCATCCACCCGCAGGATGGAGCGCTGCCGCAGGCCGTTTTCCAGCAGGGCATGATGCACCTCCACCAGGCCCAGCTCCCAAGGTGCCCCGGCATGTTTGATGGAGCTCAAGGGGGAAGCCCCGGTGCCCCCTTCATGCCCTGAGATTTGAATGATGTCGGCGTTGGCCTTGGCCACCCCCGCCGCCACCGTGCCGATGCCCACTTCCGAGACCAGCTTCACCGACACCTGGGCCTGGGGGTTCACCTGGTGCAAGTCGAAGATCAACTGCGCCAGATCCTCGATGGAGTAGATGTCGTGGTGGGGCGGCGGCGAGATCAAGGTCACCCCCGGCTTGGAGCGGCGCAGCTTGGCAATGTAGGGACTCACCTTTTTGCCCGGCAGTTGCCCCCCCTCGCCCGGCTTGGCCCCCTGGGCTATCTTGATCTCGATTTGCTGGGCGTTGAGCAAATACTCTGGTGTCACGCCAAAACGCCCCGAGGCCACCTGCTTCACCGCCGAGCTGGCGTTGTCCCCCATGCGCAGCCCCTTCAGGTGGGGAAAGCGGGCCGAGGTGCCATCTGGGCCTACATCGGTGATGGGGGCATATCGCTCCGGATCTTCGCCCCCTTCTCCCGAGTTGGACTTGCCGCCGATGCGGTTCATGGCAATGGCCAGGGTCTCGTGGGCTTCGCGGCTGAGGGCCCCCAAGGACATCCCGCCTGTGGCAAAGCGTTTGAAAATCTCCGACACCGGTTCCACTTCCTCCAAGGGAATGGGATCCCGGTCGCTGCGGAAATCCAGCAGGTCTCGCAACGCGGTGGGGGTGCGGCTGCGCAGGTGCGCCCTGTAGATCTCATAGTGGGCAGGCTGGCCCGATTCGATGGCCTTGTGCAGCAGCTTGGCCATTTCCGGGCTGTTGATGTGGTATTCGCCTTTGGGCCGCGCCTGGATAAAGCCAAAGTTCTCCAGCTTTTTCGAGGTGAGTTCGGGGAAGGCCCGCTGGTGATTCACCATGCCCTCGCGGGCCAGATCTGCCAGCGTCATGCCCCCCACCCGCGACACCGTGCCGCGGAAGGCCAGGTCGATCACCTCTTGGCTCAGGCCAATGGCCTCGAAAATCTGCGCCCCGTGGTAGCTGGAGAGCAGAGAAATGCCCATTTTGGAGAGAATCTTGAGCAGCCCTGCCTCAATGGCGGCGCGGTACTTCAGTTGCACCTCGGCCAGGGAAAGCTGGGGCAACTTGCCGGTGGCCATCTGGGTTTGTGTCTTGGGCTTGTGCCACCACTGCCGCACAGCTTCATAGGCCAGATAAGGACAAACGGCGCTGGCCCCATAGCCGATCAAGCAGGCAAAGTGATGGGTGCTCCAGCATTGGGCAGTCTCCACCACCAGAGAGGTCTGCAGGCGCAGCCCTTCCTGGATGAGGTGATGATGGATAGCGCCCACTGCCAACAGAGGTGGGATCAGAGCCTGCTCGGCATTGAGGCCGCGATCCGAGAGAATCAAGATCTCAGCTCCCCCCCGCACTGCCTGGGCCGCCTGCTGGCAAAGGGCCCGTACTTGGGCTGCCAGTCCTTCTGGGCCAGCAGCCACCGGGTAGAGAATCGGGAGCGTGTGGCAGGGAAAAGGGGTATGCTGCAGAGCGGCCAGCTCCGCTTCGTTGAGCACCGGGCTGCGCAACTGCAACAGGCGGGCATGCTCAGGGCGGATCTCCAGCAGGTTGCCCTTGGATCCCAGATACACATCCAAAGACATCACCAGGCTCTCCCGCAGGGGATCGATGGCAGGGTTGGTGACCTGGGCAAAGCGCTGCTTGAAATAGTCGTAGAGGGGATGAGGCTGGGTGGACAGCACAGCCAGCGGCGCATCATCCCCCATGCTGAAGGTGGGCTCCTTGCCCGTAGCCGCCATCTCCTCGATGATCATCTCCACATCTTCTGAGGAGTACCCGAAGGCGGTTTGGGCTTGTAACAGTTGTTCTTCCGAGAGGTGAGGGGTATTTTCAAAGCCTTGGGTGCTGAGCTGAACGCGATGGGCTTTGAGCCATTCGCCGTAGGGGTGCTGGGCTGCCACCTGGGTTTTGATCTCCCAGTTTTTGCAGATTTGCCCGCTCTGCAGATCCACCGTCAGCATCTGCCCCGGGCCTAGCCGCCCTTTTTCCAAAATGTCGGTCTCCGGCAGAGGAACCACGCCAGCTTCCGAGGCCACCACCAGCAGACCATCGCGGCTGCGAGCGTAGCGGGCTGGGCGCAGGCCATTGCGATCCAACGTGGCCCCGATGGTTTTGCCGTCGCAGAAAACCACCATCGCCGGGCCATCCCAAGGCTCCTGCAGGCCGCCGAAGAACTCGTAGAAATCCACCACTTCCGGGTGATTCTGCAGTTCTGGCTGGTTGCGATAGGCTTCCGGGATCAGCACCATCATCGCCTGCTGAGTGGAGTAGCCCGACTGAATCAACAGCTCAAACACAGCGTCCAGGCCTGCTGAGTCGCTGGTGCCCGGGTCAATAATCGGCTTCAGATCCTCGACCGCTGTACCCCAGCGGGGATGGGAAAGGGTTTGTTCGCGGGCGGCCATCCAGTTGACATTGCCCAGGTAGGTGTTGATCTCGCCGTTGTGGCAGAGGTAGCGGAAAGGCTGAGCCAGCGACCAACGCGGCAGGGTATTGGTGCTGAAGCGGCGGTGGTAGGTGGCGTAGGTGGTGGTGTAGAGGGGGTTTTGCAGATCTCGATAAAACTGGCCCAGAACCGACGATTGCACCATGCCTTTGTAAACGACAACCCGGCAGGACAAAGAGGCAAAATACAGAGCATAAAAGCCAAACCGAGCCTCTACCCGCCGCCGAATGCGCCGCCGCAACAGATAGAGCTGCTGCTCTAGCTCGTCTCCTTCCAGCGTGGGATGGGTGAGGAGCATCTGCCAAATGGAGGGCATGGTCTGCCGCGCCATCGGCCCCAGGCAATTGGGATTGACCGGTACCTGCCGCCAAACCACCCGCTGCCAGTCGGTGGTGGTCAAGTACTCATCGATCACCTGCTGCACCGCCTGACACTCAGCAGGATCCTGAGGCAAAAAGACCATCCCCACCGCGCTGTGAGTGGGATCCCAAGCTCGAATTTCTTCCCTCTCTGCCTGCAACAGCGACCAGGGGATTGCCGTTGCAATGCCCGCCCCATCACCGCTCTGGCCGTCGCCGCCACAGCCACCCCGATGTTCCATACAGGTGAGGGCCTGAAGGGTTTTCTGCAAGAGGTCGTGGCTGGCTCTCCCCTGCTGATTCACCAAAAAGCCGACCCCGCAAGCATCCCGCTCTTGAAAGTGCCAGTTTTCCTGCAGGATAGGGGCCGAGACCTGAGAGGGATGGGGATTCATAGGAGTAAAAACAGTTTGGAATAAATCACGCTTTCAGAGGTGGAAAACCAGCATATCGCACTCCAATCCGACAGGAAAAGGGGGGCAGTCTCAAGTCACGGCTGGCTCTTGCCAACAGGGCAACCGTTGGGGCAATCGGCTCAGCGAAGTAAAGACAAAAAAGCTCGCCATGAACAGATTTTTCGAGTTTCTTCTGCGGCTTTCCCCGACGGACTGCGGACGATCTGAGAAAGCTAGGGCGAATGCGCCAGCTCACACCGGCTCCGCTCGCTGGCAACTGGCCCTGTGGAGAACTGCGGTAGGGAGACAGCCGTAGGGTATGTCCAGGAAGAGGGCAACCCCACAGGTGTACAACAGATGTACAAAGTCAGGCGTGCAACGGTCTATCGCTGGCTGAACCTAGAAGACCTTAGGCCGACAAAAGTCAAGACCCAGAAGCCAAAGATAGACTTGGCCGCCCTGCAGCAAGACATAGGCCAGGATCCAGGAGCTCAATTGTAAGGATAGAGCTCAGAGATTCGGGTCGCGCCAGCGGGACGGAGCTCTTGCCCTATTGACTATACTGGTGGTGCTCTGGGAGCAATGATACTATTACCCTAGATTTTTCGTGTTTCTGAGTAAGCTCATGCTGACTTGCCCAAGCCGTCATTCTTTTAACTTAGATACGACAAGATCCATAATGGAAAGCAGCATTATCGATGCCAGAATTGTCACAGGCAATTTATACCTGAATCTACTCAAAAGATTGTCTCAGAAGTCAATATATCCCTAGTTAATAAACTTAAGCGACTTTCCATTGCTGCTATATCTTATGTAAATGAACTACCAGAACTCTGGACAAAATTATGTTAATCACAAATCAACTTATCCTTCCCAAATCATGGAGGTCTACCCGTCAAAAGAGGTACTTTGATCCTGCGATGCGACGAGCTATTGCCATTTGTGCTAGCAGGTTGGAGCTTGAAAGCAGGACGAGCTTCCCAAACTTGTTCAGAATGATTGTTCAGAATGACTGTGTCTCCACATGGGTTGGAGTCAGTGTTGCCGAGAAAAGCCATATCCTTGCTAGATTGAAGTCATGGGATCCCTGACTCTACCCGGTAGAACTGAACTTTATGACCGTCCCTCTGATTCACAGCCGTGACGTTCTAGAGAGCCGTCTCAAGGAGATTCCTGCTGAACCCGGCGTATATTTGATGCGAGATGCCACGGATCAGATTCTCTATGTAGGCAAGTCCAAGAAATTGCGCTCTCGAGTGCGATCTTATTTCCGCCTCACCGGCGACCTGTCCCCTCGCATTCAGCGCATGGTAGCTCAGGTTTGCGAGATCGAGTTTATCGTAACCGACAATGAAAGTGAAGCTTTAGCCCTAGAAGATAATCTGATTAAAACCCATCAGCCCCCCTACAATGTTCTTCTCAAGGATGACAAAAAGTATCCCTATTTGTGCATTACCTGGTCAGAGCCTTATCCCCAGCTTTACATCACCCGCCATCGTCGCCTTGATCGGAATCAAGACAAATACTATGGCCCCTACACCGATGTTGGTCTATTGCGCCACACCCTTGGACTGGTCAAACGGATTTTTCCCTTGCGCCAACGGCCCAAACCTCTGTACAAAGATCGCGCCTGTTTGAACTACGACATTGGGCGCTGCCCCGGGGTATGCCAAGGCTTGATCAGCCCAGAAGAGTATCGCAAGACGCTGGCTCAAGTGGCCATGATCTTCCAAGGCCAGACAGATGAGCTGATCCAAGAGCTGCAAGAGAAGATGATCCAGGCCGCCGAACAGGAAAATTATGAGGCAGCCGCACGATATCGGGATCAAATTCGCGGTTTGGAACAATTGGGAGAATCCCAGAAGGTCTCTTTGCCTAACTCTACCGTCAGCCGTGATGCTCTGGCCTTGGCCATGAATGATTCACGAGCCTGCATTCAATTGTTTCAGGTGCGGGCAGGCAAGTTGGTGGGGCGGCTGGGGTTTGTGGCCGAAAACCGCGGTGACGACCCAGGCCTTATCTTGCAGCGGGCTTTACAAGAGCATTATCAATACTGCGATCCGGTGGAAATTCCCTCTGAGATTTTGACCCAGTATGAATTGCCCGATCACGATTTTCTGGAGTCTTGGCTGAGCCAGAAAAAAGGCCGCAAGGTCAGCCTTGTTGCCCCCCAACGGCAGAGCAAAGCTGAGTTGATCGAGTTGGTCGAGCGGAATGCCGAACTGGAGCTAACCCGCGCCCAGCGCCTGGCGGATCGGGATGCCGCGGCCTTGGAGCGCTTGGCAGAGGTCTTGGATTTGCCGGATGTGCCCCGTCGCCTAGAAGCCTACGATATTTCCCACATTCAGGGATCCGATGCTGTGGCCAGTCAGGTGGTGTTTATCGATGGCCTGCCTGCCAAACAGCACTACCGCCGCTACAAGATTCGCAACCCTGAGGTGCGCCCCGGTCACTCCGATGATTTTGCCAGCCATGCAGAAGTGGCCCGGCGTCGCTTCAGCAAAATGACCCCTGAGGATCAGCCGGATTTGGTGCTCATCGACGGGGGCAAGGGGCAGTTGTCGGCAGTCATGGCCGTCTTGGCGGATTTGGGGCTGGATCACCTGCCGGTAATTGCCTTGGCCAAACGAGAAGAAGAGATCTTTCTGCCGGGGGATCCCGTGCCCTTGCGGTTGCCGGCCCAAGATCCGGCTCGCTTGTTGTTGCAACGCCTGCGAGATGAAGCCCACCGATTTGCTCTCGCCTTTCATCGCCAGCAACGGAAAGCGCGTCAACATGCCTCTACGCTGGACGAGATCCCCGGCTTGGGCAAGTATCGGCAAAAGCTGCTGATGGAAGAATTTCGGTCGATTGCCCGCATTCAGGTGGCCTCAGAAGACCAGTTGGCTCAAGTGCCCGGCATTGGCCCGAAGATTGCCCGGCAGATTTACCGCTACTTTCACCCGGAAACTCAGGCGGGATCCCCGGAGACTGCAGGGGTGGAGTAGTTGAGAATCCGCGCAGGGATCCCTGCTCCCCCAGCACTCGGTGGGGTGATATCCACAGAAGCCTGAGCACCCTTCCTCGCCCGTGATTTTACGAGATCACGGGGGAACTTGTAGTGCGGAAAACATCGCTCAAAGCAAAAATGATACATAATCCCAAGGACAGGTGTTCTCAGTGCCCTGGTACTGCTTGCCAATAGGGGATCCTGATGCTGGCCGAACTTGATGTGCTCCTGGAAAATGCCCCCATTGGGATCTTTCGTGTGGATCTGCAGGGACGATACCGGTTTGCAAATGCCAAGCTTGCCGAGATATATGGCTATGCCTCCTCCGCTCATCTGATGCGCCATCTGTCGGATTTTGGCCATCGTCTTTATGTCGATGCTGCCGGTCGTCGTCAGATTTTCCAGGATCTGCTTGCAGGCAAAGTCGGCGATGGGAGAGTGGCGCAAGAGTTTTTGATCCACAGTCGCAAGGGCTTGGACTTGTGGGTGCGAGAACAAATTCAAGTTGTCCGCAATCCGGCAGGGGATCCCCTCTGTTTTGAGGGGTATGTGGAAGATATCACGGCGCGGAAGCAGGCTGAACAAGCGCTTGCAGAGAGCCAACTCCGCTACAAAAGGTTGGTTTGTGCTATCCCACAAGCCTTAATGATCTTTAGCCAAGAAGGCAAATGCCTGGAGCTGATTTCTTCCCCGGAGAATGCTTGTGTTGCCTCACTCCCAGCAGAGCACCTTCAGGGAAAAGCAGTGCAAGAGCTGTTCGGCTCTGAGGTTAGCGACCAACTCCGGAGGCTGATTGACCGTTGCTTGAGCAGCGGATCCCAGCAAACCTTGGAATATCCCCTAACCAACTCAGCGGGAGAGCTCCGTTACCAAGAAATTTGCATAGTTCCCTACGGAGCAAATTGCGTGCTTGGCTGCATTCAAGATATTACCGAGCGTAAGCGTCTAGAGCTGGCTTTGTTGGAGATTCAACAGCGATTCTGGGGTATTGTAGAGTCCTGCAATTTGGGCATTTCTCTGCTGCCTCTTGAGCCAGAATCCAAGCCACATGGCATGAACTCAGCCCTCAAGGATATAACAGGATATTCTGCAGAGGAACTGAAAGCTTTGCCTCTGGAGGCCTATATCCCAGATTTGGCTGATGTTGAAACCCTAAAAAACCTCTGGCAGGAGATGATCGAGGGTTGGCGCAGTCATTATGAATGGGAACATCGCTACACCCGAAAGAATGGCCAAATCATCTGGGTAAAGTCTCAGGTTTATGTTGTGAGAGATGAAGAACAAAAGCCTCTATTTGCCGTTCACTTCCTGGATGATATCAGCGAGCACCGATCCATCAAATCTGCTCTTGAGGAAATTCAAAACCAATTGCAGGGGATCTTCAACTTCTGTAGCCAAGGGATTGCTCTGATGAGCTTGGATCCTGATCCCCGGTATCTCAGCCTCAACCCGGCAATGGCAGAGATTACAGGGTACAGCGAGGAAGATTGGTCGGCTCTGAAAGCGGAAGATTACACTCCCTATCCCGAAGACCGAGAACGGGGCGAGATACTCTGGAATGAACTGCTTTCCGGGTACACCAACAACTATGAATATGAAAAGGTGATTTGCCGTAAAGATGGCAGAGAGATCTGGGTTCGCTTACAACTCTTCGCGGTGCGAAACGCTCAAAACGAGCCTCTGTTTGCCATCCAATTTCTAGAAGATATTTCCGAGCGAAAAAGGGCCGAAACTCACCTGCGAGAAAGTTTGGCCGATCTGGCCCGCAGCGAAGCACGTTACCGCGCTCTTTACGAAGCGATCCCAGATATGCTTTTGCAAGTGGATCGGCAAGGGCTAGTCTTGTCCTATAAGCCCCCCAGAGGATTTGCATCCGCCTATCCCGATGACCGCTATCCTAACCAGTACATTCAGGATCTGTTTCCAGAGCATTGGAAAATCTACTTTGCCCCTTTGCTAGAGAAAGCCTTTCAAACGGGAGAAATTCAGGTTATTGAATATCCGCTTCCCAAAACTTCTCAAGACACCGCGGAAGCATTGCCGGAATATCGCGAGGCCCGTCTGTTGCCCTTTGGGCCGGATGAGGCCATTGTTTTGGTGCGCGATATCACCCTGCGCAAGCGCCTGGAGCTGGCCCAGCAAACACGAGAAGCTGAATTAACAGCCCTGGTGCAACAGCGAACCCAGCAACTGGAACGCAGTCTACAGTTTGAATCGATTCTGCGCCGCCTCATCCATCAGATACGGGCAACTCTGGATGAAAGGCAGATCTTGCAGACAGTTGTGAACGAGCTGGGGAAATTTTTGGGCGTTCTTTTTTGCAATGTCGGCCTTTACGATAGCCGCCGAACCTACTCCCTGATCAGCTATGAATACACGACGCTTTCGACCTCTGGGGTCGGGGCTCGGGTTTGGATGAGAGATCTTCCCCTCTTCTACGAACAGCTATGGCGAGGCTGGTGCTTTCAACTGTGCGCTCGGGATCGCCAACGGGATCCCGACACTTTGCCCCCTTATTTGACCAAGCTGGCCTGCCCCATTGCCGACGATCAGGGCATTCTTGGGGATCTGTGGCTGGCCCGGCCCCCTGAGGAGAGTTTTAGCGATTGGGAAATCGATTTGGCCCAGCAAATGGCGGCCCAGTGCGCGATTGCCTTGCGACAGGCCAGGCTCTACCTCAGCAGCCAGGCTCAGGTGACGGAATTGAAAAAACTCAGCCAAATTAGGGATAACTTCCTGGCCGCCGTCTCCCATGAGCTGCGCACTCCCCTTACCAGCATTAGCCTCTCGGTTCACCTGTTAAGGTTAAGCCATCAAACCTCCCCCCTTACCCCTAAGCAAATTCAATATCTTGAGGTTCTGGAGCAGGAGTGCAAGCGAAAGATCTCCCTAATTAACGATCTTCTGGATCTACAAACTTTGTTGGGCGATAGGCTTACGCTGCCCTCTGAGAAGGTTAACTTGCCTTTCCTTTTGGCACCTCTCATCAATCGGTTCCAAGACTGGATGCGCAAGCGGCAGCAAACTCTAGAAGTTCACTGGGATCCCCACCTGCCCTATCTGCACACCCATCCCCGCCTGTTGGAACGCTTGGTCTGTGAGCTTTTGACCAATGCCCACAAATTCACGCCCGCCGGCGAACACATTGTCCTAGAGGCTGTTGCTTTAGGTTCCGACCGCTGGGAGCTGCGCTTGACCAACACGGGCACCACCATTCCCCTCGAAGAACAAGAACGCATTTTCGAGCGGTTTTATCGCATCCCCCACTCGGATCCCTGGCAGCAGGGGGGAACAGGCTTGGGATTGGCTCTGGCCCAAGCCATTGCCAACCACTTGGGCGGCTCTTTGCAGGTGGAAAGCACTGCCCACCAAACCACGTTTATTCTTCGCTTGCCCGCAGCAGAATCTTGTTGACGATTCGGTTTGGGCCACTTATGGTGAGATTTACCATATGGGGGGCAGGGTGAAGGTAGCGCTGTTGCAGTTGAACTACACTGTCGGCGATCTAAGCGGAAATGCCGAGCGCATCCGTTCGGCAGTCGAGGCAGTGGCGGCGGCGGGAGCAGAGTTGGCCATCACCTCGGAGCTGGCGTTGCTGGGATATCCACCCCGCGATTTGTTGCTCTACCCGGCCCTGATCGAGAGAGCGAACCAAGTTTTGCAGCACTTGGCCAGTCGGCTACAGGCCAGCATTCCGGTGGTCGTGGGATCCGTGCAGCCCAATCCTCTGCCTGAGGGTCGGCCCCTTTACAATGCTGCTGCCTGGCTGGAGGGAGGCCAGATCCGCCACTGGTTTCAGAAGTCGCTCTTGCCCACCTACGATGTCTTCGACGAAGATCGCTATTTTGAGCCGGGATCCCAGCCCCAACCCATCGAGTACCGTGGCCGCCGCCTGGGCTTTACCATTTGTGAAGACATTTGGAACGACCGCGACTTTTGGCAGCACCGCCGCTACCACTGGGATCCGGTGGAAGAGATGGCCCGCTGCGGTGCCGACCTGCTGATTAACCTCTCGGCTTCCCCCTTCAGCCTGGGCAAACAGAAGTTGCGGGTGGAGATGCTGGGATCCCTGGCCCGCAAGCACGCCCTGCCCATTCTCTACGTCAATCAGGTGGGGGGCAATGATGATTTGATCTTCGATGGGGCCAGTTGCGCCCTGGATCGCTGGGGTCGGGTTGTGGCCCAAGCCGCTGCCTTTCAGCCGGATCAGCTCATCCTGGATGTGGACGAGTTGACCCAGTCTCCCAACCCAGACCAGAGCCCACCGACCGCGGGATCCCGCTGGCCGACCGAGCCGGAAGCTGAGCTGTACGAGGCGTTGGTTTTGGGCACCCGCGATTACGTCAGCAAATGTGGCTTTCGCGAGGTGCTATTGGGCCTGTCGGGGGGGATCGACTCTGCCGTAACTGCTGTGATCGCCGCCGATGCCTTGGGGCCGGAGCGGGTGCTGGGGGTGCTCATGCCCTCTCCCTATTCCAGCCCTGGCAGCCTGACCGACGCCTACCAACTGGCGCAAAACCTGGGAATCCCGACCCTAAAGCTGCCCATTCAGCCCATCATGGAGAGCTACCACCAGCTTTTGGCAGAGCCCTTTGCCGGCCTCCCCCCCGACATCACGGAAGAAAACCTGCAATCGCGCATTCGCGGCACCCTCCTCATGGCCCTTTCCAACAAGTTCGGGCGGCTGCTGCTGACCACAGGCAACAAATCAGAGCTGGCAGTGGGCTACTGCACCATCTACGGGGATATGTCCGGCGGCCTGGCGGTGATTTCCGATGTGCCCAAGACCTGGGTGTACCGCTTGGCTCGCTGGATCAACCGACAGCAGGAGCGGATCCCGCTTGCTACTCTGACCAAGCCCCCCTCAGCGGAATTGCGACCCGGCCAACAAGATAGCGACAGCTTGCCCCCCTACGATTTGCTGGACAAGATCCTGCAGCGGCACATCGAGCAGCATCAATCCAGCCCCGAGTTGGTGGCTCAAGGGTTCGATCCCGACACGGTGCAGCACGTGCTGCGGCTGGTTCAGAATGCCGAGTTCAAGCGACACCAAGCTCCCCCTGGGCTACGCATTACCGATCGCGCCTTCGGCACCGGCTGGCGGATGCCAATCGCCAAGCGTCAAGAAGGGATCATCTAATGGAACTAGTGGGATACCCTCACACCAGCTCCTCCGTCAGAGGGAGAAAGGGAAAGATTCGGCGCTGTCGGAATTGCTTGGAGTAGTTGGTGCCCGCTCAAGCCTTGTTGCCATTCAGAACGGCTACAACTGGTGCAGTCACGCTTCCTGCTCAATACCCTGCTCAATACAATAAAGGGCCTGCAAGCCAGCAGACCCAAGGAAAAGCCAAAAGGCGGTAAGTTGAGGTCTCTTAGATCAGGCCCAGCCAGGAAGCAACGCCTTGGCCCGTCACCGCTTCGATGACAATGGCCAACACAAAGCCAATCATGGCAGCCCGACCGTTGAGGCGCTCGGCATACTCGTTAAAGCCAAACTTGGGCTCAGACAAATTGGGATTAGACATGAGAACCTCCAGGGTAAATGGGAACGACAGGGAGTGGGATCCGTAAAGAACGAAAACGAGAACGGCACTTGACCTTCAGTATAGTTTGCATTTCTTCATGATCGCAAGCAAGGCGGTCACCCGCTGCCGATGGCGGCGATGATCTGCCGCGCCAGGGGAATGGCCGCCTCATAGGCTTTGCCCTGATGCAGGTGCAGCACCAGCGTCCAGTTGGGATCCGGCAGGGGCCAAAAGGCCAGCAACCAGGCTTGAAAATCTTCTGCCCAGAGAATTGGTCGTCCTCGTCGTTGAGGATTGAGGATGGTGCCAGACTTGGCTGCCACCGGGATCCCTTCTGGGGCAATGCCGCGACAGGTGCCCGCTGTTGCCGCCAGGCTCATGCCAGCATGGAGAGCCTCCCAAATCCACTCCGGTAAAGAGAGGGCAGGCAGAGAGACCTCGCCAGAAAGGGGTACACCTCGGCGGGCAATCACGCCCCCATAAACCAACAGCTCCCAGGGATCTACCGGCCCAGCCAGACCGGTCGCCAAGAGCGGAGCCGGAGCTGTATTCTGCACACTCCCTAGGCCGAAGCGCCGCAGCCACTCCACCAGGGTATCGGCCCCCAGCTCCCAGCCCAACTGGTAAAAATGCACGTTGCAAGAGTGGGCCAGGGCTTGGCGCAAGTTCAAGGTTCCATGTCCACGGGGATCCCAGCAGGGTAGGCGGCCCAACCCCAGTTGCGGCGGCGGATCCCACCAACCCGGACAGTGGATCAAGCGCTCCCCAGAGCTGATCCCAGTCTGCAGAGCAGCAGCGGCAACGGCACACTTGACGGTTGAGCCAGGGCTGGCCCTGATTCTGGAAGCCTGCTCCGGCTGCCAAACCCTTGTTAAACGACCGGTGTTCAGGTTGAGGACGGCGGCAAAATCGCGCGGATGGGGCAGCCCTGCAGATTTCCCCTGCAAGCCCCAGGTCAAAGCAGAACCCAACAGCCAGGCTCCACAGGTGCGACGGTTCATCTGCTGTTGGCCCCGAAAACCCAGCCAGACAAAAGCGGATCCCTGTTACAAAAATTCGGAAATCGCAGCCTTCTCACGGACTAGGGTAATCTGAGTTCAGGTCAATGGAGATAACCCTCATGGCAATTCAGCGTGGTGCCAAAGTCCGTGTGCTGCGGAAAGAATCCTACTGGTACCGGGATGTGGGAACGGTTGCGGCGGTGGATACCAGCGGCATTCTCTATCCGGTGATCGTTCGTTTCGACAAGATCAACTACTACAACATCAACACCAACAACTTCCGCGAAGATGAGCTGGAAGTGTTGGAAGCTCCCAAGGCCAAAGCCAAAGCCGCTCCGGCCAGCTAAGCCAAAGTTCTGATGCCGGGGACTGTGTTCTTGAGCAAGTCGTTCTGTGCCTGAACTGCCGGAAGTTGAAACAGTTCGGCAAGATTTGCAACGCCTCACCTTGGGGCCGCGGATACTTGCGGTGGAGGTGCTCCTGGCCCGCACCATTGCCTACCCTGCAGGGGAGATGTTTGGGCGGAGCTTGATTGGCACCCGTTTTACCCAGTGGCAGCGGCGAGGAAAGTATCTCCTGGGATCCCTGGATTCGAGAGCTGTTCTGGGCGTGCATCTGCGCATGACCGGGCAGTTGCTCTGGGTGCAGGGATCCACCCCTTTATCAGCTCACACTCGTGTTCGTTTGGCCTTCGAGGAAGGGTGGGACTTGCGCTTTGTGGATCAGCGCACCTTTGGCCAGATGTGGCTGGTGCCTGCCGGTGTTGAGCTGGAGGCGGTGATCCCCACCCTGCAGACTTTGGGGCCGGAGCCCTTTTCGCCAGCTTTTTCTGAGGCCTATTTCCAGGCTGCCCTGCAGAAGAGCCGCCGTCTTATTAAAACCGCGCTGCTGGATCAATCGCTGGTAGCCGGGGTGGGCAACATTTACGCCGACGAAGCCCTGTTTCTGAGCGGCATTCACCCTTTGACGCCAGCAGTTCAGCTTTCGGATGTGGCCAAGGCACGCCTGCGAGAAGCTTTGATCGAGGTGTTACGGGCCGGGCTGGAGCAGCGGGGCACCACCTTGCGGGATTACCGGGATCTGCGTGGGCTCAACGGCAACTATCAAGGGCAAGCGTGGGTGTACGGTCGGGAAGGGGATCCCTGTCGCCTCTGTGGCACCCCAATTCAGCGGATGAAGCTGGCAGGGCGTTCGGCCCACTTTTGCCCCCACTGCCAGCCGCAACAGAGCTAGTGGCGCTCCTCAAGATATGGGGGATCCCTGGGGAAATGGGCCAGAGCGGCTACCATCAGCAGTAGGAGGGGATCCCGGTGAAAACCATGGGATGGGCACGGCTCCAACCTGTAAAGCCCTTGATGAGGGGAAGTCGCCTCTGGTCGGGAGCGCTGTTGGCGCTGGGGATCCCGACGGCTGCGGCCTTTGCCCAACTGGAGTTGGATGCCCAACTGGGCCGCTCCCAAATTGTTTTTCCCAGCAAAGATTGCCCCGCCTGCAACCTAACGGGGGCAGAACTGCCGGGAGCTGACCTCAGTGGGGCCAACCTGAAAGAAGCGATCCTCAGACAGGCCAATCTCCAAGCTGCCGACCTCTCCCAAGCAATCCTCAATCTGGCCGATTTGAGAGGGGCCAATCTGAGTGGCTCAGCTCAGGCAGGGGCTTTCTTGTGGGAAGCCGATCTGGCGCAGGCCAACCTGCAGCAGACAGATCTGACGGGTGCCAATCTGCAGGTGGCCAACTTAAGCGGGGCCGACTTGCGTCGAGCCATCCTCACCGGCGCCGACCTCACAGGGGCCAAGTTACACAATGCCGATCTGCGGGGGGCCGACCTGCGAGGCGCTTTTCTGGAGGGGGCAGACCTGACGGGCGCTCTGTACAACGCCCAAACCCGACTGGATCCCGCCTTCAACCCTAGTGCTTGGGGCATGGTTTTCGTGAAAGAAGGATCTTGACCAAGAGTTACCACTTGCTCCGCCATTTGATTTGGGATCCCCCCTTGGGCAGATTAAAACCAGCACCCCCTCGGCTGGGATCCCCTGCCATGACTTCCCCTGTCCGCGTTCTCATTGCCGACGATCATCCCCTCTTCCGGCTGGGGCTGAAGTTTGCCCTGCAAGCGCAAGGATTTGAGGTGGTGGCCGAAGCCGAGACGGGATCCCAGGCCGTCCACCATTGTCGCAGTTGCCCCATCGACGTAGCCATTTTGGATGTGCGCATGCCGGATGGGGATGGGATCGCCGCCTGCCAGCAAATCACCGAGCTGGGCCTGCCGGTGGTGGTGGTGATGATGACCACCTTTCAGGAGCCGGGTCTGATTGAGGCAGCCCGCCGCGCAGGGGCCAAAGGCTACCTTTCCAAAGAGACCGACCCGGCGGAATTGGCCCGCGTCATCCGTCAGATTTTGTCCAACCCCGAACGAGACTGGCTGCCTGCCCGACAGGAGCTGCCCAAGCTCACCCCCCGCGAGCTGTGTGTGCTGCAACTGATGAGCGAGGGCCTGGCCAACAAACAAATCGCCCGCCGCTTGGGCCTCAGCATCGAAACCGTCAAAGAATATGCCAGCACCGCCTACCGCAAGCTGGATGCCAACGACCGCGTCACCGCCCTGCTCAAAGCACAGCAACTGGGGATCCTGTAAGGATGGAGTCCAACCCCCCCTTCCCAGAGGGAGAGGGGCTGGGGGTGAGGGCAGCCTGGCCGGCTCCCCCCCGAGGTGGGGATTTGCGGTGGCCATGATCACCGGCATACTGTTGCTAGTTTGGCATCTTGACAAGGGATCCCCTGGGTGCCGCCTTCCCCTTCACGTTGTCCGAGATACGGTATGTCTGCTCCTTCCACGCTGCTGCTCAAGCTCACCCTGCGCTTGCTCGCCTCTTTGAAAGCACGGGTGGATCGGCGCAAGATTCGAGAGCGGGGCTTCGTCCTGCCGGTTGCCATTTTGATCGTGCTGGTCTTGAGCTTGGTGACGGTGGGGCTGCTGACCCGCTCCACTCAGCGCAGCATCCAAACCCAGGTGGAACGAGCGGAGCTGACCATCAGCCGGCAACTGAATACGGCCATTGACCGGGCTAGAGCTAAGATCGAGTACCTAGTTCGGGATCCCCGCCTGCCCAACAGCGCCCCGACGGATGCGCAATTTGCCGCAGCCCTCATCAACGATGGGGCAGGGGGTCTGCTTCCTCGGGATCCCGATGAGCCCTACATCCTCCCCGACGAAACTCAGTTCGTGATCGCCACCAACATTCAGGTGGAGGATCCGCAAAATCCGGGACAAAACTTGAACGTCCGGGTTCAGGCGCCCGCTTGGTGGTTCTTGGCGGATACCGACAACAATGGCATCAATGACTCCGTAACGGTTTATACTATTCTGAACACCCGTCGGGCTGCCGGCGACGACTTTGAGGCTAACCTGACGGATACCGAGCGGGCGCGGCGGCTGCTGATCCGCAGTGGGCCACTGCAGGGTTCGGCCTTGGCGGGGTGTACCGATTCTCCGGCTGAACAGACGGTCAACCCCAACGTGGGGGATTGGTTCCAGGTTGGCTCTGCGTTGTACAAGCCCTTTCAAGTCTATGCCGTCACCTTGCCTATTGCGGGTGCCGACTCCACCACCCGTGCCATTTCGGCTTTGCAATTTCAGCAGGATCGGCGGAGGGATCTGCTTAACAAATGGGGAGCCTTCAGCCGCGGCGACCTAGAGTATTTCTTCACTCCTGGCTACAACTGGAACGGTGCCATCTACGCGGGGGGCAGCCTCTTTTTCCGTTACGCCAGCAACAATTTGTTCCGAGCTTTCACCATCAGCTCGGAGCAGTCTTGCTTCTACATGCCGCCGGAAAACTCCGAGATTACCGCCTTCGGAGAGTTGGTGGCAGGGGCCATTGGCTACGCCGGACAGGAGGCGAGCGATACATTGATCTTTGATGCCCACCCTAAGGTGGCGAAAGTGCCGCCAAGTACGCCGCTTCCCCGCCTGAATAACCTCAATTTCGATTCAGTTCAGAACTCGGCAGCCCCCGAAATGGTAGCTCTGGATCCGCTGGAGCTACAGCTTTTTGGCCGCATTCGTACCCGCGGAACCTACGCCCAGGATCCAGCGGGATGGTCAGTCTCTCCAATTAATGTCAGGCGGAATTCAGAGAGTGGCCCACCAGGACGAGTTCAAGCAGGCGGCTTTCAGTCAACGGAAGACCAAGTCTGCCCGCCCTACGTGGACGATGTGTATCGGGCCGACAACCGCTTTGGCCCCAAAGCCAGCTACGAACGTCCACCCGTAACGCCCGACCCGCAGAACGGTTGCAACGTGCCCACTTTTGCGGAAAGGTATCGTCCTGCTAGGGCCGGTGATCCCATTCCTGCTAATGCCAGGAACAACCAGAATGAGTCTTTGACCGAGGACAACCCACCCCCAGGCGCCCTTTCCGAGGTGGGCTTGGATGGCTATTGGGAGCGGCGGGCCCGTGTGGAGGGCTTGCGGGTGATCGTGGGCCAGCGGCTGGAGCTAACCCGCACCGATTCTTTGCCTTTGCCTTTGGTGCCGCCTGGGGATCCCAACGATCCCACCAAGTTACAGGCCATTTTCATCAGCAACGAGGCGCGGCAACGGCTAACCCTGCGAGATAACCCGGCGGCGGTGCAGGCCACTGCCGTTTACCACTACAGCCACCGAGATGGGCGCTTCCCCATTGCTTGCCTGGCCACGGTAGCCCACCCAGGCTCTCCCTGGAGTTTGCAGCGGGCTTCCACGTTCCCCACAGGCAACCAAGCCAATCAATTGGGCATCAACTTCTTCACCGGGCAGGGCACCAATGTCTGGGAATATGACCCAACCCCGATGCAGGCTCGGCTAGCTTCGGGCACCCCCTTGTGGACGGCCCTCACCAACCTGGCCAATTTTGCCGGCGATCCCGATGGGGCCTATCCGCCGCGTCAACAGGCGGGCCGCATTCACCCGGATCCGTTTATTACGGCTTTTGGCAACTTCTCGGAGCTGCGGCGAATCATTGAAAACCCGACAAACCTCAGCTTGGCGGATCAATCGACACTGCAAACGGCAGGCTGCATGTTGGGCATGCTGGCCGACAACATGCTCCGCATTGAGGCGGCCGCCAATGCCGGGGATCCAGCGGCTCAAACCCTCTGGAACGACATTCAAGCCAGCCGTGCCGGGAATCGAGAGGCGGCCAATCGGTTTTATCTGCCGCTGCGCTACATCTTCCCGACCACCAGTTTCAACCAGACGGATACCCTGGAAACGGAGCGGCGCAGCGCTTACTCCTTCCTTCCGAGCACAGTCAGCTATCAGGCTGTAACCAACTTAAACGAGGTTGCTCTGGAGCCCCGTTCTGGAATTGGCAACTGGGCTTTGCCCCATGCCCCAGCCAATTGCACTGCTGCTGGCCCCAACAGCAACCAATTTGATCTCATTCGGATTGGCAACCAGTGCTACCGCGTGCCCTTTAAAGATTCTGTCTTTTACGATGGCCGCGAGGCAATGGCGGTGCGGACCCTCAACATCGACCTGGCCCTGCTGACCAACAACGTCAACGGACAGGCCAACGGGTTGATCAACGGAGATACTTGGCGAGATACTTGGCTGCCTGCCGGTGTGCAAGAAGGCCGCGAGGGTGGCATTTTCTACGCCTTCCGGGAAGATGCGGTACGGGAGGATGCCATTGCCCGCCCGCCCTTGGGCACTTTTGCTGCCTATCAAGAAGCTTGGCGAGCGGCAAACGCCCGTGGCACGCTGGGCAGCGCCGGCATCATGAACGCTGGTCAGCCAGGTCGCGGCACGGCGAATGGTCAAACGGTCTGGGATCCCCCTGTTTCCAATCCAGGTGGACTCAGCCCCAAACCGGTGGACTACTATGCCGATCCGGATCGGCGGCCCTACGGCTTCCGGCTGCGCAACGGGGCGGTGCTGGCCCGGGGTGGGTTCAACCCTGATGACGCGATTTTTGGCCTCTCCTTCATTTCCGACAACCCCGTTTATATCCAAGGGGACTTTAACCTGCATCAGACGAAGAGCGGCGAGCCCCTGGAGGAGTTTACCACTCGCCTTGCCTTCGGAGCAGACGGTCTTTACAGCAACTTCTACGGGCGGCGGCGATCCGGATCCAATGAAGACCGGGAAGACCGGCGCTTTGCCCGGGCGGCGGAGGATCTCTGGCGGCCGAGCGACGTGTTGGGCGACTCGGTGAACATCCTCTCTGCCGATTTCTGCGATGGCAGCATTGATGATGCCTTTGTCCAGGATGGCACCCTCAATGGCGGCGGCGTTAACTACAACCCCGGGCAGGACTACAACGGTGGGCGGGCATCAGCCCCTCGGCGGTGGGATTACTACGGCTGTCTCAGGGGTGAGAAGGACAGGGATAACCTGGGATTCAACACCTCCTTCCTCAACCAAGCGCTGGTGATCCGAGGCAACAACTGGCCGGCTCCGGATCCGAATAGCGCTGGTGCTGGCGTTCTGCGCTTTGACAACACCAACGGGGCCCAGAACCTGGGTGACAATACCAACCAGCCGGGTTGGCCGGATGTGTTTGCCCGCGACACCATTCTGGCTCCCTTCAACAACGCCGATTCGGATCCCAATAACGATGACAGAACGGCGGGCGGTGGCGTGCCGGCAGTGCGGCCCTTGCGGGCACCCGATGTGGGCTATGCCAACTTCGGCACCCGCATTTCGGCTTTGGGCAACCCGGTGCTGGATACCTCCCGCTGGCTGCTGGTGGCTCCGCTGGGACCCTGCCCGGATCCCGGCGGCTCTGGGTTGCTGGCCGAGTACTACAACGGCTGGCTGAGCAGCCCGCAGAACCGGTACAAACCCGACACAGGGTTTGCCACCAGCGGAGCCGTAGGCCCCCTGGCCGAAGAGGCTAAAAGGGACAACCTGCCCTACCTGCGGGCGGTGCGCTGGCCGGATCCGATATTCCCCCCCGTCGACCAGGAACCGATGCCGGACGCCATCGGCCAGTACAACAACCGCTACACCAGCAGTGCGCCCACGTGTAATCCAAATGGGAGCGGTGGGCAGCGCTGGGCCTGCGTGCGCGATGCTATCAGTAATGCGGATGGCACCGTCAATCCGAGCAGCTTTGCCCGCAGCGGCCCTGGTTTCCCCTGGTGGGGCGGCTTCCAGTACCGGTTCGGCAGGAGCAACGATCTGAATTCCAACTCTCCCTTTAAGCGGCGGCTGTATAATAGCACCCCTGCTTGCAACGCCACGCTGATTGATACTATTTTTCAGCCACCCCTCACCATCCTGCAGCCCCTTTGCCGCCTGTCGGTGCCGATTCTCTCGCCGCCGAATCTTTGGGAGCCTCGGCCACCTTTCAACCCGCCTGATCCCAGTCCTGATCGGCGGGATCGCGGCGACTGGTTCTGGATGCCCAGTTGCGGAGAGCCGGACGGCAACAACGGCCTGCCGAACGCGCCCATCGATGCGGATGATATCGGCTATTCCTATAAGCCTGTCGGCAACCCTCGCATTGGATACAGGCTCCTCCCCAACGGAGAAGGAACTAGCGAGCTCGTATTCAACAACCCCAACCAGTTCAACTTCCAGCGTTCCTGCTGGCGGCGTAGAAGCGGCTCAGGGCCGAATGGCAACAGCAACGGCAACGACTTTTTCGCGGTGCGCTGGGTAGGGGAGCTGTATCCGCGTTGGCCGGGCCTGCAGACCTACCGCATTTTCGAGGGCGACGACGGCGTGCGGCTGATCATTCGGCGGCGGGACGGCTCCGATGCCACTTTCGAGAACCGCGGAGTTTGGAACGGAACTCCCCTCAACCTAGGGCCAAACGCAGCAGGGGCCGAAGCCTGGCAAGATGGCGGCGCCAACGAGGTTGCCCTGCGATTGGAGCTGGAGTGCGCGGATCCAAGCCAGCCCTCGCCCTACTTAATAGAGATCCAAACTTACGAAAATACCGGCAACGCCCGGCTACGCTTTGCTACCCGCGATGGCAGCGAGTGGGAAGACTACGACCTGCGGTACCTGAAGCCGCTGCCGCCGGTCAACAAGCCTTGCCAGCCGGATCCAATCAAGGGTAGCGAGCTCGATAGGAATAAAGATCCCTATCAGCGCTCCTGCGCAACCCCCCTCAACTGCGATCCCAAATGGGGAGACTGGACTCCTGCATGTGACCCCAACATCTGTCAGCAAACCACTATTAAACAAACCAGAACTGCCACCTTGCCTGCCGGTTGCCCTGGCACTCCGCCAACACCGCAAACTCGGACGATCACCTGCTACCCTCAGTACAACTACGGGCCTTGGTCAGATTGGACGCCTCAGTGTACCCAGCAGCAGCAGTGTAGCGGCACCAGCATCACCCAAACCCGCACCCGCACAGTAACCCCGCTCTGTCGCAGCCAAAGCCCCTTTGTCGAAACTGAACGCCAAACCATCACCTGCCAGCCTCCGGGGGCTACCTGCACCTACACAGGCTGGACTCCTCAGTGTACGGTGGCCAACGGCGGCCTGCGAGTGACCCAAACCCGCACCAAGACCTGCACGTCGAGCTGCGGAACCACCACTACTATAGAAACCCAAACGGTCACCTGCCCGGCCATTTGCAATGACTACACCTTTGGGCCTTGGACTCCTGACTGTAGCAGTCTTACCATTGCCTGCGGCACTAGCCAGCCGCTCAACCAAACCCGTACTGGCACCAAAGGCCCCAATAACAGCCCCACCTGTCCGGCCAACAAAACCGAGAGCCAGACGATTACCTGTACCGGCAAGCCCTGTGGGCCAGGTACCTTTGCCCCTGAGGCTCCCGGCAAGAGCCCCTTCGGCGAGTGGATGGCGGCCAAGCCCAACACGGTGGATCTGCGCCCTGTCCACGAAATCCAAGCCGATCCAGAGCCGGAGACGATCGGCGTGAACACGGTGGCCAAGGCTTCTACTGAAGGCGTGACCATTGCTCTGGAGCCGCAGCTCTCGCCGGTGCTGGAGGTGAAGGCGGGAGTGCCCAAGCCGCCCAAGTGGCCCAACCCTGCCGAGGCTCTGCAGGCGGCCTTCAATTGGATGTTTGGTGAGCCCGCCTATGCTGCCCGCGCCGGACTGAGAGGCAATTTGCTCTCCAGCCAGATCGCCAACCCCAGCAAAGAACCCGGCATTCGCCCTGCCGAGAGTGGTGCTTCTCCGATTTCCGGAACTCTTAGCCTAGGCACCGACGACTGGGCGCGGCAACTGCGGCGGCGATTGCTCAATCCCAATGGAACTGTTCGCTGTGACTCAGAAGAAAAGGTCACTCCCACCGACGGTGGCTTCTGGGTACCGGGGGTGTTTCGCCCCAACTTCAACGACCGCTTCAAGTACACCGCCTACACCGGTGACAGCCGCCCCAGCACTCTGCGTACCTCTCCTAAAGGTGCCGATCCTACCTTCGAGGATCTCAACAAGAATGGCATTTGGGATCCGGAGGAGCCTTCAAATGTTTTGGAGCGGGATCCACTGTTTGGGTTAGACTTGCCGGATCGGCCAGAGCTAGAGATCCAACCCCAGATGGCGCTCAACCCTTACGCCCGCGTCAACAAAAGCGCCGCGACCCAAGCCTACACTCCCGCGTCCAAGTATGCGGACGGATACTACATTAACCACAAGGGCAGTGAAGATATTCGCAATGGCCTCTGCTTCTACGTCAAGCCCAACGGCAACACCATCCAGGTTCAGATCGACCGTAACGGCGGCGATGGCGATGGCCTGGTCTGGGTGGATGTGGAGCCGTTCACCCTGGACCTGAACAAGACTCCCACTGGCTTTGCCGGCAGCAACCCCGTGCTGGGGGTGATCCTGGACGAGGTGACCCGTCGGCCCATTCCCATCCCGAGCTTCCAGGAGCTGGCTTCAACCGATGTGAACCAGCGCCGCCGCAACGACAACGGCACCCAAAACCGGCAGCTCCAGCCGGCCAGGGAAACGCGGGTAAATGCCATTGCCATCAGCGGTGTGATCCCGTCTCGGCTGAATCAGACGGGCGGGGGCATGCACAACTTCCTGCGCCTCAACGAGCTGTGGAGAAATACCGACCTCTTCTTCAGCGGCTCGATGATCCAGCTCAACTACAGCACCTATGCTACCGGCCCCTTCCTGCAGCACAGCTTTGAGCCACCCGATCTGGTAGCCGATCCAACCTTCGTGCGCGGTTACGACTACTACTACCCACCCAACCGCCGCTTTGGCTACGACGTGGGTCTGCAAATTGCCCGTCGTCCCAGCGCGGTGTCGGCTCGCTTCCAATTCCCCTCCAATGCCCGCACTGAGTTCTTGCGGGAGTTGGATCCTCAGGATCCGTATGTGCGGCGGCTGCGCTGCGCACTCCAGAATCAGCCGGGTGTGCAGTTGGATCCGTCTGCCCGGATTGGTGGCTGCGAGGAGTTTAACTGATTTTAACTGATATTGACCTGGCCGGTCAGGGGCAGATTTAGGGTAGGGGCAGAAGAGGGAGGGATCCATGAACAAGTGGCGGCTTTGGCAGCAACACCAAGCGGAGGGTTTCACCCTCATTGAAGTCTTGGCTTCGGTCGTCCTCGTGGCCCTGGCCATGGCCGCCCTGGCCCCTACCCTCGCGGTAATTGCTTACCGGCGCGCCATGAGCGAGCGGGTGGAGCTGGCCAACCGCCTAGCCCAGGAAGAGGTAGACCGCATCCGCACTCTGGTGGATATCGAGCTGGCTGCCAACCCTCGCGCTTTTCAGGATCAACTGGCCCGTCTGCCCAGGGTGGGAGCCAACCCGCTGGCAAATACCCCACCTCCCACCAACATGGACACAGAGGGGAACAACTATTCCATTCGCGTGGCTCGGGTTCAAGTGCCGGGGCGTAACCCCGAAGAATACGTCATCCAAACCTTCCGCGACGCAGGGGCACCTTGCATCGACCGCCGTGAAAGCAGGGTCATTCAGGGGGTGCCCTGCAGCTTTCGCATGGGTGTGAGGGTTTACCACCGCTTTTCTTTTGATCCAAACACTCGCCGAGCGCTGCCTGGCTTGAGGGCGGAGGTGGTTTCGGCTAACCAGAACTTGGCCAATGCCAATGTCTGGCTCTTTCCACTAGCCACCTCCTTTGTAGAAGTTAACCCTGCTGCCAACTTGGGAGATGTTTGCCGCGCCGTTTTGGCCGACGTTCAAGCCAGGGGTGGAACACCGACCAACAACTGCAATGCCTTCCCGCTGCCCAGCCCAAGTCCTACCTCTTCGTAAAGTGACGGGTAAGCTCCCACTGGGGGTTTGCAAAAAAAGGTGGTGTTTTCCTATGTTCAAGGTTTTTCGCCACAGGGTTTACAAGAGTGCGGGGTTTACCCTCATTGAGCTGTTGGTCTCACTGCTGGTTGCCTCCATCTTTCTCCTGGCCACCGCGATGATTGTCATCGAGACGATGCGGCTGGATCGGGAAGAGACAGGGCGCACCCAGGTGCAGGCAGAGCTGACCCAGGCCATGCAGCATATCCAGCAGGATCTGGCAGAAGCGCTTTACATCTACAACGATGCGGAACAGCCCAACGGAGACGGAACGCCAGATCTCATTCAAAGGCTTTACACCCCCGGCTGGATTCGCCGCCCCGATGGGGCCATTCCAGTGGTCGCCTTTTGGAAGCTGAATCCGATCCCACGCGATTGCTATCAAGGCCCTCCGACGTTGCAACAAATTCGAGAAGGCCGAGTAACTTTGAGGGAGAGACCTACGGGTATTTCCGAAGCTGACTGGGATAACATCCGCAGCCGCCGTAACATTTACACCTTGGTTGTGTACTACTTGCAACGTAACTACAACAACGCCGGTAACCCAGACGGCAACACCCCTTGGGAGGGCAACGCGCGCATTGCTAGGTTTGAGTTGCAACCTCTTAATGACACATGCACTGAGCGCAGCCGATTTTTTGTCGAGGATCCGGATCCCTTCCGGGAAGGCTTTCTGGTTTGGCCCTCTGAGCAAGCTAGGGCTCGCCAAACTCCCATTGCTGGGGCAGGCAATCAAGGTAATCGACTGGTAACTCTGGTCTCCAACATCTTCAGCAGCCGGCAGGACAGCCCGCAGGTTGCCCCGAATTGCCCACAGGGCTATGCCTTTGGAGGGGGCAGGCCCGACGGAGTCACTTTCTCAGGCCTAGAGGTCAATCAAAACGACGTGGGCTTCCATGTTTGCGTTCGGCGCAGTACCGACGCCAGCCTTCCCCAAGATGTGATTGTTACCATCACGGCAACTGCCATGGAGCGAGCCAATCCCGGCCTGTTCCGGCGCTACATCCAAGATGCCACCAGCGTTGATGCGGAGCAGGTGTCGCGGTATCTGACGACAATGCAAACTCGGGTGTTGGCCCGTGGTGTGTTTAATCGTCAAGCCTAGTCAAGCCTATGTGACTTATTCGGAGGGGGGATCCCTGCCTATGCTGGCCTCAGTGAGCCGATTTAGACGGATTGCACCTGCCCAGACAAGGGGCTTTACGCTGATAGAAGTCTTGGCGGTTATTGTCATCATCGGCATCTTGGCTGTGCTGTCCGTTCCCTCTGGGATCAACATCTGGGCGCGGATCCAGCTTGAGGATGCGCAGAACAGGGTGGAGCGAGCCTTGCGCACTGCCCGCACTAACGCCAGAGCCTCTCTCCTGGGCCGCGCTTGGGTGGTGGGGGTGGACAATTCAGAGCCAAACGTGCCGACTCTGGTTATCCAGGATGAGGAGGGCCTCTGCGATGAACCTACCCCCTGTCAGCGGCTACGCCTGAACAATTTTGTAACTGTAGCCAACACCTTCAATGACGGAAGGGCGGTTTTTGAATCCGATGGCAAGGCCCGTCAACTGGGTCGCTTTGTAGTCAGCAGCACCTACTCTCAGGGAGAAAACCGCTGCGTGGTGGTGAGCACCTTGATAGGCACTATCCGCAAGGACAACGACCCGGCTTGTGCAAGTAGAACAGATGCAGAAGACTAGCCAGGCTTGCAACCTTCTTGAAAGAGGGTAGGATGGTCAGGCCGATGTTTTTGGGTAGCGCATGGCCCCTTCTTCCCCAATCCTTCAGGAAAAAACCTTTCCTTGGCAATCTCGTCAGCCTGCCCTGCTGATGCTGGCGGATGGTGCTTCCTTTGCCGGTTGGTCTTTTGGGGCGCCGGGCACGGCGGTGGGCGAGGTGGTGTTTAACACGGGCATGACCGGCTACCAGGAGGTGATCACCGACCCTAGCTACCGGGGGCAGATGGTTACCTTCACCTGTCCGGAGCTGGGAAACACCGGAGTCAATGAGCTGGACGAAGAATCGGCTCGGCCCCAAGTCGCGGGGGTGATTGCCCGCAATGTATCGCGCTTGGCCAGCTCCTGGCGGGCTATATCCACCCTCCCCGAATACCTGCAACGATATGGGATCCCGGCCATTGCCGGGGTGGACACGCGGGCTTTGGCGCGGCGGCTGCGCTCCCAGGGGGTGATGAACGGGGCCCTTTCCACGGAGACTTTGGATCCCCAGGTTTTGTTGGAGCGGGTGCGCCAGGCTCCTTCCATGCAGGGGTTGAGCTTGGTGGCGGAAGTTACTACTCCCCAACCCTACGAGTGGCTGGAGCCTACGCCTGCCGATTGGGACTATGGCCGCAGCCAAGGGATCCCAGTGCCGGAGCCGCCCCTGCGGGTGGTGGCCTTGGATTTCGGCGTTAAGCGCAACATTCTGCGCCGCCTTACCCGCTATGGCTGTCGGGTGATGGTGTTGCCGGCCAATGCCAGCCCGGAGCAGATTTTGAGTTACAACCCCGATGGGATCTTCCTCTCCAATGGGCCAGGGGATCCCGCCGCTGAGACGACTGCCATCCGCACCACGCAAGCGCTGCTGCAAACCGGGAAGCCCCTATTTGGGATCTGCCTGGGCCATCAGATTCTCAGTTTGGCCCTAGGGGGATCCACCTACAAGCTCAAGTTTGGCCACCGCGGCCTCAACCACCCTTGCGGGTTGGAGAAGCAAGTGGAGATCACCAGCCAGAACCACGGATTTGCGGTGGATGCCGACTCGATCCCCGCCGATGAGGTCACGATCAGCTACCTCAACTTGAATGACCACACCGTAGCCGGGATCCGCCACCGTCACCTGCCCCTGTTTTCCGTGCAGTATCACCCGGAAGCCAGCCCCGGCCCCCACGACGCCGATCACCTCTTCCGCGAGTTCGTGGAGCTGATGCTGCAGCACCGCTCCCGTTAGCCTCACCCCCGGCTTTTTTCCCTCAGGGCCAGGGCGGCGCGGGCTTCTTCTCGGTCGTCGAAGTGAATCTTCTCGGTGCCCAGGATCTGGTAGTCCTCATGGCCTTTGCCGGCGATCACCACTGTATCCCCTGGCCGCGCTTCGAGGATGGCCAGGCGAATGGCCTGCCGCCGATCCACCTCCACCGCCCTGGGGGATCCAGGGATCCCGGCCAAAATATCCCGTAGGATCTGCTGGGGATCTTCGGTGCGGGGGTTGTCGGAGGTAACGATCACCTGATCGGCCCAGGTGGCGGCAATGCGGCCCATCTGCGGTCGTTTGCCCCGATCCCGATCCCCGCCACAGCCAAAGACGCAGATAAGTTGCCCTTGCACCTGGGATCGCAGGGCCTTGAGCAGGTTTTCCAGGCCGTCGGGGGTGTGGGCGTAGTCCACAACTACCGCGATATCCTGCCCCGGCAGGGTCACCCGCTCCATCCGCCCCGGTACGCCCGGAAAGTGGGGCAGGGCCGACTGGATGATCTCGACAGGGATCCCCAAGTGCAGGGCTACCCCCACCGCCGCCAGCAGGTTGGCCAGGTTGAAGGATCCCACCAGGGGGGCTGCCACGGCAAAGGCGCCAGAGGGGGTGTGGAGCGTCGCCTGTAAGCCGTTGGGGTGCAATTGAACGTTGCTGGGCCAGAGGCCGGGGATCCCTTCCAGAGGCTGCAGCGAGTAGGCCCAGGGCTGCAGATCGGGCCGAATGGCTTGCAAGAGCCGCCGTCCCCCAGCATCGTCGGCGTTGATCACCGCCCGCCCTTGGAGATATTCCTGTCGGAAGAGGGTGGCCTTGGCCTGCCAGTAGTTCTCCAGCGTCTGGTGAAAGTCCAGGTGATCCTGGGTGAGGTTGGTCCAGACGGCAGCGGCAAAGGAACATCCCCACACCCGATCTTGAGCGAGAGCATGGGAGCTCACCTCCATCACCGCCACCTCCGCCCCGGCTCTCTGGGCTTCCCTGAGGCTGCGCTGCAGTTCAGGCGGAAAAAGGGTGGTGTGGGGAGCAACTTCGCTGTGGCCCGGCCAGCGGTTGTACAGAGTGCCCAGCAAAGCGGTGGAGCGACCGGCAGCCTGCACCAAATGTTCAATGAGATGGGTGGTGGTGGTTTTGCCGTTGGTGCCCGTCACCCCCACCAAGGTCAGTTGGCGGGCGGGAAACCCATAGAAAGCTGCCGCCACCTGGGCCACGGCCCTGTTCAGGCTGGCGCGAGGCAAAACCAGGACGGGCTGACTTCCCCATCCAGCCTCTCCGCTGACGCTCTCCCACGCCTCTTGGGAAATGAGGGCCGCCACTGCCCCTGCCGCCAGGGCTTGGGCCACGAAGCTACCTCCATCCACGCGGGATCCCGGCATCCCCAGAAAGAGATCCCCGGCCTGCACCTGGCGGGAGTCGGCACACAGGCTCCAAACTTGCACCCCCTCCAAGGATCCCTGGGCCAATTGAGGCTGGATCCCAGCTTGGTGGAGCAATTTGGACAAAGTGATCCCAGCAGTTTCCATCGTTGCCACTCCCCACAGCTTTGCCGGTTAGGGTAGCGGCCAGGGATTGCCGCCGTCAAATTAGGCCAGGGCTTCCTCCAGCTTTTGCTTGGCCCACAGAGAAGCGTAGAGGCCCTTCTCGTCCGCCAGCAATTCGGCATGGGATCCCTTCTGCACAAGGCGGCCCCTGTCCATCACCCAAATCTGATCGGCTTCCACCGCAGCCGTAAGGCGATGGGTGATGAGAATCACCGTTTTCTGGGCCGTGACCCGACGCAGATGGCGAAGAATGGCCTGAGCCGTCTGATTGTCCACGCTGGAGAGAGAGTCATCCAGGATCAAGATGGGAGCATCCACCAGCAAAGCCCGGGCCAAGGCCACCCGCTGTCGCTGGCCACCGGAGAGGGTAATGCCCCGCTCTCCCACCAGAGTGTCGTAGCCCTTGGGAAAGTTGAGGATCTCGGCGTGGATGTGGGCGGCTTTGGCCACCCATTCCACCTCCCAATCTTCGGCATCCGGCTTGCCGTAGCGGATGTTGTCCCGAACCGTGGCGCTGAACAGGAAGCTCTCCTGGGGCACATAGGCGATGGCCCGGCGCAGGGATCCCAGTTGAATCTGGGTGATATCCTGCCCATCCAAAAACAGTTGCCCCGGCTGGATCTCCAGCAGCCGAGGAAGGGCATTGGCCAGAGTGGACTTGCCCGCCCCAATCGGCCCCACCACCGCCACCATCTGGCCCGGTTCTATGCAAAAGTACAAATCCTCTAGAGCCGGAGCTGCCGCAGGGCCGGCGAAGGCAAACGCGAGACCTCTGGCCTCGATGCGGCCTTGCACCTTTTCCAGAGGCAACGGCAAAGCGCCTGGGGCGTCTCGGATGGTGGGTTCTACCCCCAACAGAGCATCGATCCGCTCCAAGCTGACCTGCCCCCGCTGGTAGGCCGTGATGGTGAAGCCCAGCAGGGCGGTGGGAAATACCAACCGTTCCACATAGAGGGTGAGGGCCGAAAAATCCCCGATGGTCAGCGTCCCTGCCGCAATCTGCGGCCCCCCCACCGCCAGCAGTAGCAACAAACTGAGGCTGACCAGCGCCACCAAAGAGGGGAAGAGCAAGTTGCGGGTGAGGGCTAAGCGTAAATTGGCCTGCAGCAGCCGCTGGTTCTGGCGGCGAAACTCCCGCTGCTCGTGCTGTTCCTGGCTGTACACCTTGATCAGGGCAATGCCGTTCAGGTCCTCTTGAATGAGATCGCTCAGATCCGCCAACTCCTGCTGCACCTGGAGCTGCTCCTGCTGCAGGCGGTTGCTGCTCAACTTCACCAGCACCAACATCACCGGAAACACCGACAGCGCCAAGGTGCTCAGACGGGGCTCGATGCCAAACATGGCAGGCAGAGTGGTGGCATAGGCGAAGATCGTGTTGGCCAAACTGAGCAGGGCGAACCCCAACAGGCGGCGGATGTTTTCCACATCGCTGGTGATGCAGGTGAGAATGTCCCCGATGGTCTGCTGGGCAAAGTAGGAAGGCTGCAGGGTGAGCAAATGCTCGAAGATGGCTTGCTTGAGGTGAAACTCCACCTGCCGTCCCACCCCAAACATCCACACCCGCGAGGCAATGCGAATGCCCATCATCAGGCTGGAGACGACCAGCACCGTCAAGGCGTAAAGGGCAATGCGCCGGTCCGACAAAGTGGCCAGGTTCTGGCTGAGGTCATCGATGACCAGCTTGACGTACCAGGGCAGGAACACCCCCAGGCCATTGACCAGGAGCAGGGATCCAATGCCCAACCCCACCTGTCGTCGATAGGGGCGCAGATAATGGGCCAATTGTCGGAGATGGGATCCGGTCACTCACTTGCTCCCTGCATCCTCTTCCACTCTAGCGTTCAGCCGGATCCCCCCGGTAGGGATCAGACCAGAACCTGAGCTGGGGCTTGCTGGGCCAGTTGCGCCGTTTCCCGCCGTGCCCAGGCATCTGCCTGCAAAATGTCCTCCAGGCTGGGATCGGCAATGACTTGATGCCGCTCACAAACCCGCTCCAAGAGACGGGGAATATCCAAAAAACGGATGCGCTCCTGCAAGAACAGGGCCACCGCCGCTTCGTTGGCCGCATTCAACACTGCCGGCAGCGTTCCCCCCCTCCGTCCAGCGGCATAGGCCAACTCCATGCAGGGGTACTTGCGGTGATCCGGAGCCTTAAAGGTGAGGGATCCCAGCTTGACCAAATCGAGGGGATCCCAGGGGGTGGCCAGGCGTTCCGGCCAACTGAGGCCGTAGAGGATGGGCAGGTGCATGTCCGGCCAGCCCAACTGGGCCAGAACCGAGGTATCGGCCAGCTCGATCAGGGAGTGGACAATGCTCTGCGGGTGGATGAGGATGTCGATGTGGTCGTAGTCCAGGCCGAAGAGCCAGTGGGCCTCGATCACCTCCAGGCCCTTGTTCATTAGGGTAGCCGAGTCGATGGTGATTTTGCGCCCCATCACCCAATTGGGATGCTTGAGGGCATCGGCCAGAGTGACCTGATCCAGTTTTTCGGCAGGCCAATCCCGAAAGGCCCCCCCCGAGGCAGTCAACAGGATTCTTCGCAGGGATCCCGCGGGCACCCCCTGTAAACACTGGAAAATGGCCGAATGCTCAGAGTCGACGGGGATCAGGTTCACCCCGTACTGCCGCACCAAGGGCAGCACCACCGGCCCCCCTGCCACCAGGGTTTCTTTGTTGGCCAGGGCAATGTCTTTGCCGGCACGGATGGCCGCCAGGGTTGGCAACAAACCGGCGCAGCCGACGATCCCCGTCACCACCCGCTGGGCCGCCGGGTGAGCCGCCACCTGACACAGCCCCTCCGTTCCGGCCACCAACTCCGGCAGCGGTCGGATCCCCGTCAGCAGCGACCGCAGCTCCGGCAGCAGCTCCTCCCGGCCAATGGCAACCATCTGGGGCCGAAACCGCCGCACCTGCTCGGCCAAGAGGGCAACGTTGCTGTAGCTGGTCAGGCCAACAACCTGAAAACGCTCTGGATACTGGGCCACCAAGTCCAGAGTTTGGGTGCCAATCGAGCCGGTGGAGCCGAGCAAGGTGATGGCTTGCATAAAGGATCCCTTTACCCCTGAAAGAGCGTGACGTCCTCCCAACGCAGACTTCCCCTCGCGCAACTTGCCCAAGGACTCCGTCCCGCTATTGCGAACGGCCCCACCTCGCGTTCGGGGATCCCTGCCTCACGCCCCTTCATCTTATTCTTATCTGGTTCTGATCTGGAATCTGTGTGCTCCCTCCGATCCCCGACAGCGGGATCCTATGCGGCTGTGGGGTCCGCGATGCCCCCCTTCCCCAGATTTTGGTTTCAAACCTTTCCCGACTGAGAACGCAGCCACTGGCTGAGCAGCGCCTCGACTAACTCTGAGAGATCTTGATCCGACTCCAACAGAAGGCGCTTCACGGCTCGGTGAGTCTCTTTGGGGATGTAGGCCGTCAATTTGACGTACTCAGAGCTGTTGGGCTTGGCGCCTGCTTCCGGTTGCTCGAGGGTCGGCTTGGGTTCTGGAATCTTGTAGGCTTGGGCGCTCAGCTTTTTCGGGGCGGGTCGGGCCGGGATCCCCTCTGGCTGCCGGTCGAGAAGGCGCTCAAACTTGCTCATGACGAGATTTCCTCCCCCACAGCAACGTAGTCTGACCAAGCTTGTTTGGCTCTCGGCTCTGGGATCTCGTGAACACAGACCCCCTCCAGAGCAGCCCGTTGAAAAGCCACCGTGCGGCGAATGGAATGGTGGCAGAGAGGAATCCCGACTTGCTTGAGAAAGTTGCGGGCCTCCGCTCCATCTCGGTTGGGCCAGGGGGGAACCAGCGTCAGCAAGACCTTGTAGTGCTTTGCCCCCAACCGGTCTAGGGCCTTGGCGGTCAGCATCAAGGCATCTAGAGCCAAGGCATCCGGGGAACAGGGCAAAAGCAGCAGATCACACCGCTGCGCCAGAGCGTGTAACTGTTCCGGGGTGGGACGGGCAGGAGTGTCGATCACCGTGTGCTGAAAGCCTGTGGGCGTGGGAGTGGTGGGATCCCCGGCCAATACCTTGATAGGAAAGGATGATCCCCGTTCTGCCCAGCGAGAGGCCGAGCGATTGGGATCGGCGTCGATCAACAGGGCCATCCCCGACCCACCCAAAGGGGCTGCCCCTTGTTTTTGCTGAAGGTAGAGGGCCAGGTGTACCGCCGTGGTGGTTTTGCCCACGCCCCCTTTGAACCCCAAGACCGCGATATTCATCTGCCACACACCCTCCCACCCTGGTTTTACTGCCCAGGTGCACGGGCGGCAAGAGGCAAAAGTGGGCATTGGGGTCTTGGGGCAACTCGGGAGAGCCGGCCGCGGGGAGAAGTTCTCCCGGTTGCGCAATCCTTAGGCTTCGCCGGTAGGATATCCTTGGCTGGCATAACCGGCTGGCTTTGGAGAATCTGACCATGCCTCATCTCTCGCGATCCCATTCCTCCTTGGGCTTGGCTCGCTCTTGGTCTATTCCGCTGGGGTTGTGTCTGGCCCTGAGCATAAGCGCCTGTGGCGGTGGCGGTTCCAGTCGCCTGCTTCCCCCAGTCTCGGCCCCTCCCACAGGACGAATTGAGGGATCCCATTTCGACGATCTCAACGGCAATGGGCTGCGGGATCCGGGGGAGCCGGGGCTGCCGGGCATCGCCACCTTTTTGGACTTAAACGGCAATGGCCGCCTCGACCCGGGGGAGCCCAGCACCGTCAGCGACGGCGGCGGCAACTTCCGCTTCTCCAACTTGCCCCCTGGCACCTACCGCGTCACCGCCCTTTTGCCCCCAGGGCGAATCTTCACCACGCCGCGCTCAGGCTTGGGGCTGGAGCGGATTGTGGGCGGCAGACCTGCTCCCGAAGGGGCCTTTCCCTGGATGGTGGCCTTGCTGAACGCGGCTGAGCCGGATCCCTTTCGAGCGCAGTTTTGCGGCGGATCCCTGATCGCACCGGAGTGGGTGCTCACCGCTGCCCACTGCTTTTTCGACGATCAAGGCAAGCAGGTAGTGAGTGCCCAAAATCTGGATCTGCTGTTGGGTACCAACCGCTTGCAAATCGGTGCCGGCCAACGCATTCGCGCCGCGCAAATTGTCCTCAACCCCGGCTACAACCCCCAGGTGGGGAAACTTGGGGGGAACGACATTGCCCTGGTGCGCCTTTCTCGGCCAGTGGCTCTGGCCACCCTGCCACTGGTGCAGCCCAACCAAACCAACCTGACAGCCCCCGGCACTGCCGCCACCATCCTCGGCTGGGGAGCCACCTTCCCCCGCGCCCTGGATCAAGAACCCAGCGGCTTTCCCCGAGATTTGCAGCAGGCCACCGTTCCCATCGTCTCCAATGCGGTGTGCAACGCGCCCCAATCCTACAATGGCACCATTTTGGATACTATGCTCTGCGCCGGCTTTCCCCAGGGAGGAGTCGATACGTGTCAGGCTGATAGCGGTGGGCCTTTGATTGTGTCCAGTGGCACGGGTTTTGCCCTGGCCGGAATCACCAGTTTTGGCATCGGCTGCGCCCAGCCCAATTTCTATGGGGTGTATACGCGGGTGTCTAGCTTCGCCGGTTTTGTGCAATCGGTAATCGGCAGTGCCCCCAGCCCAACTCCAGCACCACCCTCCCCTCCACCCCCCACCGGGACAACTGCTTCACTCGTTGTCAATTTGAGGGAAGGTGAGGTGGTTGCGGGGCTCAACTTTGGCAGCCGGCTACAGTGAATAGGAACTGTAGCAGCAAGCAGCGGGGCGGAGATGGTTTAGGATAGGGATCCCTGTTGTAACCAAACCCATTTGATTGACGGAGGAGATGTCTTGCTTATGACCCAAGTGACGATTGGCGAAAACGAAGGGATCGAATCTGCGCTGCGTCGCTTCAAGCGTCAGGTTTCTAAGGCGGGCATTTTACGGGACTTGCGCAACCATCGGCACTTTGAAACCAACCTAGAAAAGCGCAAGCGCAAAGCGGTAGCCGTCCGGCGGAACCGCCGCAAATCTATGGCCTAGGCCATTGCCGACACTCGGAACCCACCTGGGATTGAAATCCGAACTTCTCCGAGAAGGGCTTGTAGCCCTGCCTGAGGATCCGAGCTAGTTTCTCGGATTCTGGGTTGAGCCAGCCTGCAAGGATCCGCTCAACACGTTAATTTCCAGCATCAGTTCTTCGCCAACATAGCTCTCGGGCAAAGGAGCAAAGGGGGCTGAGCGCTGGATGGCACTGAGCACGGCTGCATCCAACAGGGGATCTTCTGAGGGGGTTTGCAGGCGCAATTCCCGCAGGGATCCCTGTCGATCCAGACGCACCTGCACCACTGTTACGTAGGATCCGGATGCCCGCCGTACCATCCAGTGTTGGCGAACCCTTTCTTGAAATTGAGCCAAGTAGTCTCCCCAATCCGGATCGGCGGTGGCATTTAGGCTGGGTGGGCCTGCCTGAGAGGACTCGATCCCACTGGTGCGACCAAGGCTGGAGCTGTGGGATCCGGTCGGAAAAGTTGGAGGCAAGGTGGGAGAAGGCTCTTCCGACAGGGCTGCGATCAGCTCTGCAGAGGGCAAAGTTGGATGCGGATCCGCTGGAGCCGACAGGTAGGGTTGTGGCAAAACCTCAGGAGAACTTGCTGCTCTTTCGGGTTGAGGCTTGAGGGATTGAGCAGGAGAGATCTGAGCCGATTTGGTCTCCACTGCTGCTGCCGAGGAGGTAGCCAGTAGGCTTTGCAGATGCTGACGATAGTCCTGCAGTTGCTGGCGCTGTGGAGAGGACAGAGGCCAGTGATCCAGCCATTCTTCCGTCAGATGTAGCGCCTCCGCCCAATTGTGATCGGCAACTGCCTGCTCCAGAGCTGCTAAACCCGCTGACAGATTTTCTAACCTGGCCTTTGGCTGCTGCTGAGGAGAGGCAGAGTCGCGGTTGGGTTGGGGCATCTCAAGCTCCCTTGTCGGCGGAGAAAGGATCTCAGGGACAGGACTCCCTGCGGCTGAGGCGAGCAGAGGCTGTGCCGTTGCAGAAGTGACCTCTACCCATTCACCTGGATTGGCCACTTGCGACTGCCGCACCGATACGTGATCCCGAGGTTCAGAGACACCGGACTCACGGGCGGAGACGGGCGCAATCCACTGCGGCTCTGGGGGCGGCTCATCCGCCATCTCCACCCACTGAAAGGGGAGGATCTCCTCCTCTTCCCGGATCCTAGGCTGCCAACCCACCCAGCTCATCGCGATGAAATGCAACCCTGCCGAGAGCACGTTGGCCAGCCCCAGGCGCCAAGGTAAGGAGCGGCGTTCCTGCTGTCGTTCTTGTTGAGAACGGCTGAGGCGGGGCTCTGGATCCACCTCTCCGTCTGTCAAGCAATTTGCCTGGCTCTCAGCAGCCGGTTCTGGTTTGGGGGAGGTGGACTCTGCAGTAGGTTGGGCCGGGATCCCTGTGTTACGGAGATCTCGGTTGGGGTTCAATTCGTTTTGCACCTTTCCACCTCTCCCCACAGCCACATGCCAACAGAAGCCCACTGACACTTCTCTACTTCCCTCAATCAATAGCCCATCTCTGGATAGAGGGGGAGTTGTCGATGTCCAAACGCGACCGCTGTGGCAGGGCAAAGCTGTGTTGGCTTATACGGACTTCGGGTATTTCGACGCCTACTCTTTTTGCTGAGGGCAATGCTTTGAGTCACCTGGGCTCACGAAAAGCTGGCTCATGATCCTTCGAACAAGACTTGTGGAGCGGGTTTATGCTTGTTACCCAGCAACCTGTCCTGAGGCGGTTTTGGTACCCTGTGATCCCGATGTCGGCCCTGGAAACCGGCCCACAAGCTTTCACGCTGCTGAAGACTCCTCTGGTGCTTTGGCTCAATGAGTTGGGGCAGCCTTGCGCCGTCTTGGATCGTTGCTGCCATCGCTCCGCTCAACTCTCCAAGGGGGTCGTCTGCAATGGCCACATCCGCTGCCCCTATCACGGCTGGGAATTTGACGGCTCTGGCACCTGTGTGAAGGTACCCCAACTTACAGACAACTTCATCCCTCGCACCTACAAGGTGGAGGGGTTTCGCTGCCAAGAGCGCTATGGCTATGTTTGGGTGGCATTGGCGGATCCCTTGACCGATATTCCCGAGATCTCAGAGGTGGCGGATCCCCGGTTTCGCCAAATTCATCAGTTCTATGAGGTCTGGAAATGCGCCGGCCTGCGCCTGATGGAAAACTCCTTTGACAATGCCCATCCCCACTTCGTCCATCACCAGAGCTTTGGGGTGATCTCCGAGCCTGTACCCCCAGATCTGGACAGCCTTGAAGAACTGGAATATGGCCTTCGGGCCACCTCTGTTTTGCCGGTGTTCAACAGTGACTTGCAGAAGCAAAACTTGCGGATGTCAGAGGATCGCACAGTGCGTATCCTGGAGGGCACCTGGTTTATGCCTTTTGGTCGCAAGCTCAAAATCACCTACCCCAACGGCCTCATCCACATCATTTTCACAGCGGCTACCCCCATCGACGACCAAACCTCGCAGGTGGTGCAATTCTGTTTACGCAACGATTCGGAAGCAGAGGTGAGTGCTGAGAGTATCATCGCCTTCGATCGGCAGGTGACCCTTGAGGATCAACGGGTTCTGGAAAGCACCGACTATGACGTTCCCCTCGATATCAAGGCGGAGCAGCACATGTTTACCGATAAACCCAGCATCGTCATGCGTCGCAAGCTGGCTGCCCTCTTGAAAGCTCACGGAGAGGTGGAAGCGCGGCGGAGCAGGGATCCTGAACTCACGCCAATGGAAGCAGGCCGGGTGATCCCAAAAGAGGGGCCGAAGCAGCCCCCCTTCTTGGGTTTGAGTGTCTCGATTGGATTTCTCGTTAGACCAGAAAGAAGCGCTTTCCCCGTAACTGGAACTACTTGATCTTGACGGTGGCGCCGGCTTCTTCCAGCTTTTTCTTGATGTCGTTGGCTTCCTCCTTGGGAACTCCTTCTTTGACAGGCTTGGGAGCCGCCTCGACGAGATCTTTGGCATCCTTCAGGCCCAAGCCGGTCAACTCGCGCACCACCTTGAGGATGGCGATCTTCTTGTCGGCTGGCACAGCCTCGAGGATGACATCAAAGGCAGTTTGCTCTTCCACCGGCTCAGGGGCTGCCGCCGGAGCTGCCGCCGCCGCTGCCACAGGAGCTGCCATGACCATGCCGCCGGCTGGGGCTGCTGCACTGACGCCAAAGGTTTCCTCGATGGCTTTCACCAGCTCGGAAGCTTCCAGCAAGCTCAAGGCTTTCAACTCTTCCAAAATCTTTGCAACGCGCTCTGAAGACATGATGGTTTCTCCTTGGGGGTAACAGAATCGATACACAGGTTTGGGCTGATGAACTGAAGCCCTTTATGCGGCCTCCTTGTCGGCAATGGCCCGGATGGCCCGCCCCAGAGAGGCTGGGATCTCGTGGATACCGCGCGCCACTTGCGTGGGCACAGCATTGAGCCCGACCGCCAGGCCGGTGGCCACCGACTTGAGGCTGCCCGCCACTTGGGCCATGAGCACTTCCTTGGGCGGTAGCTCGGCGATGGCCTTGGCCTGCTCCAAGGTCAGGGATAGCCCTTCAATGCCGGCACCGCGGAACTCGGTTTTCTTGGTTTGCTTGGCAAAATCTTGATACGCCTTCAGGGCGGCTGAAATATCGCCCCGAATCAAGATAAAGGCCGTCGGCCCCGCCAAAAAGGGAATGATCCCTGCCCAAGCTTTTTGGTCGGCGATGGCTCGCCGCATCAGGGTATTCTTAACAACCATGCAAACCGAATCCGACTTGCGCAGCTCTGCCCGCAGTTGGTCCATCTCCGCAACGGTCAGCCCCTTGTAGTCGATCACCAGCACCATTTGGCTGGCCTGCAGCAGGGATCGGACTTCATTGACGATCTCTGCTTTCTTGGCTATGGGTTGCTTGCCCATGCGCTCACCTCCTTTGTTGTCAATGGTCACCCAGGGTTAACGGGTGGTGAATCTGGGTTCTGCCAAACAGAATGCGTCCCAGCCGTGGCCGAGACGCATGGAGATAAGCGCACCATCAAAAGCGATCCAAGAAGGGATCCCTTTGAACTTCGCTCAAACCTCGGCAGGAGATTAAGCCCGCGGGCACCTGCTGTCTTCGGCTTGCTATTCGACTGGGGAAAGATGTTCTGCCGGGATCCTCCTCCAAATTACACTCACTCAAACCCTTTTCAACCCATCGCAGCGCCGAAGCCAGGCTTAGGTCGCCAACTTCAGCTCCCGCAGGGCATTGATATCAACCTCAATCGAGGGCCCCATTGTAGCAGAAACGTGTAGGGTTCGCCAATACTTGCCCTTGGCTCCAGAAGGACGGTTGCGATCGATGGACTCCTGCACCGCTTTTAGGTTCTCCAGCAGAGCTTCGACGGGGAACTTGCACTTGCCGAAGATCAAATGCACAATGCCGGTGCGATCTGCCCGATACTCCAGCTTGCCGGCTTTAAACTCTTTGATCGCCTGGGCCAGATCCATGGTCACCGTTCCCCCCTTGGGAGAAGGCATGAGGCCGCGCGGCCCCAACAGCCGCCCCAGCTTAGCCACCTGGGGCATCACATCGGGGGTGGCGATCAGAAGGTCAAAATCCATCATGCCCTTGCTGATTTCCTCGATCAGGTCTTCATAGCCAACCCGATCCGCCCCTGCATTTTGGGCCTCCGTCACTTTCTCGCCACGGGCAATCACCGCCACCCGGATCTCTTGGCCGGTGCCCCTGGGCAAGACTACAGTGGTGCGCAGTTGTTGGTCGGCGTACTTGGGGTCGATCCCCAGGCGGATGTGAACCTCTGCCGCCTCTTCAAATTTGGCGGTGGCCGTCTCCTTCATCAGGGCCAAAGCGGCTTCGGGAGCATAGGCAATGGGCTTCACCTTCTCCCGCAAAGCCTGCATACGTTTGGAAAGTTTTCGAGCCATCGTTTCTCCTCGGGGTACTGACGAGAACTTCTCTCCCCCACAGTGGTTTGCTGAAACAACTTCAAGACCGTGAACACCTCAGATAGGGCAAGGGATCCCTCCATCAATCCACCACCGTCACCCCCATGCTGCGAGCAGTTCCGGCAATAATTTTCATGGCCGCCTCCACATCGTGGGCATTCAAATCCGGCAGCTTCTGCTCGGCGATCTGGCGCAGTTGAGCTCGGGTCAGGGATCCCACCTTGGTTTTGTGGGGCTCGCTGGAGCCAGACTCAATGCCCAGAGCCTTCTTGATCAACACCGAAGCTGGCGGCGTCTTGAGGACGAAGGTAAAGCTGCGATCCTCGAAGATGGAGATCTCAACCGGTACCACCATCCCGGCCTGATCCGCCGTCTTGGCGTTGTACTCCTTACAAAAGGCCATGATGTTGACCCCGTGTTGACCCAAGGCTGGGCCAATGGGGGGAGCGGGGGTGGCCTTGCCCGCTTGAATGGCCAACTTGACCACGGCCACCAACTTCTTAGCCATGAAACGCGGTTACACCTCTTTTCGCACTTGACCAAACTCTAATTCTACCGGGGTGTCGCGCCCGAAAATTGAGATCAGAGCTTTGAGCTTGCCCCGTTCTGGGCTGACTTCCACCACCTCGCCGTAGAAACCTTGGAAGGGGCCGGACAGCACCTCGATGCGATCCCCAGGTGCCATGTCGATCTTGAGGGGCACTTCCTCCACCTCGACGCTGCTGAAGATGCGCTGCACCTCACTTTGGCTGAGGGGACGCGGCGTAACATGCCCCCGACCGCGACCGTAGGCCCGTTTTTCTTCGGTGCCGACAAAGTTGATCACATTGGGGGTTGTTTTCACCACCATCCAAGTGTCGTCGTTCATGTCCATGCGTACCAGGACATAGCCGGGAAAAATCTTCTCCTCTTGCTCCTGGCGCTTGCCGGTTCGATCCAGCTTGAAGCCCGTTCGCTTCGGGATCACCACCTCGACAATTTGATCCGCCACATCCAAAGCAGCCGCCCGTTGCATCAGGGTGCTCTTCACTTTGTTTTCGCAGCCGGAAGCCACCTGCACGGCGTACCAGCGCAGGTTACGACGCTCTTGACCTTCCCCCTCGTCTGGTTCCGGGATCGCGTCTGCAGGCTCAAAGTGCTCCACACGGCCCCCACGACGTTTTCGCTGCTGCTCTGGCCTCATCACCTCACATCCTCCCTGTAGCCATCCTTGAACATGACTCTCTTGCCCCTCAGGACAGAACATCACAAGAACAGCTGAGTGGCTACCCAAGCAAACACTTGATCGACCAGGTAGATGAAGGAAGCAAAAGCCAACACAATCAGTAAGACTCCTACGGACTCGCCGATCAATTGCCGGCGGCTCGGCCAAACAATCTTGCTTAATTCTGTGCGGGTCTCTTGAATAAAACCCAGGATCCCTTTGGGTGCGGTGGAACTGTCTTTGGAGTGACCCCGGCTGGCGGGATCCAAACGCTGCTCCGTATCGGTTTTGCTGGAGGGGGTGCTCTTAACCACGGCGGTGTTCTCCTAATGGATCCCGAAAACGGTGTACCGCATTTCAGCAGGCACGGGATCGGCTTTGCGATCCTAACAGATTTACCGGGAATGGGATCCAACCTTAGGGAGTGGGGGTGGGCTCAGGTGCCAAGGAACCGGGAGAAAGCGGGAGGGAGCGGCGGCGGGATTGGTTAAATTGCTCCACAGCAGCATCAACGCTGGCCTTGCCGTCCCAGCGGGAAGCAGCATTCTGGCGGGAGAGGAAGTCGGCAGCCCGGAAGAGATCGTTGACGTTGATGCTGGTGCCATCCAACAGAGGGGGATTGCTGTCGCGGCGAATGGCATCGTTGACACTTCCGCTTTGGGCCAGGGCCACCCCAGAACCGCTCAGAACCGAGCTCAAGGCCATTCCCACCAGAAGCAGCACTGGGGGCGAGGGGATCCCACGCCAGCAGACGGGCGATGGATTCAGGAGACGGTTGAGAAGCTTGCCGAGCATGATTTATTTCTCCGCTTCGTTTACACGAGGGTGCTGCTCCGCCAGCCCCTCTACCAACAACTGCTGCTCTTCGGCGGTCAAGGGGCGCTTGGCCAACAGGTCTGGCCGCCTTTGCCAGGTTCGAACCAGCTGCTGCTGCAGACGCCAACGGGCAATGGCTTGATGGTCGCCTGAGAGGAGCACCGGCGGCACCTTGTACCCCTGAAACTCTGGCGGGCGGGTGTACTGAGGATAGTCCAGCAGCCCCGCCTCGAAGCTTTCCCTCTTTAACGAGTCTACCTTGCCCACAGTGCCCGGCAAGAGCCGCACCACGCCGTTGATCAGGGCCAGCGCCGGAATTTCCCCCCCGGTCAGGACAAAATCCCCCAGCGACACCTCGCGGGTGGCCAGGTATTGGCGGATGCGTTCGTCAAAGCCTTCGTACTGGCCACACAGCAGGATCAGCTGCGCCTTCTGGGCCAGCTCCTGCAGCAGCGCCTGGTTCAGCGGTTGCCCCTGGGGCGTCAGCAGGATGATCTCGCAGGGATCCAACCGGGGCAGGGAGGCGACAGCAGCGAAGAAAGGCTCTGGCTTGAGCACCATGCCCACCCCACCCCCGTAGGGCTCATCATCGACACGGCGGTGCTTATCGGTGGCGAAGTCGCGTGGATTGGTGCAGTGGACTTCGGCGATCCCCTGCTGTAGGGCTTTGCCCACCAGCCCAATGCGCAGCGGCGTTTCAAAAAATTCGGGGAAAAGGGTAAGGATATCGAACCGCACAGGACTCAGGACGAGGTGCGCAACCGCTCCAAATCCAGGCGCAAGGACTCAATCTGATGGATCAGCTCCATCAACTCAGCCATCTCTTCTCTGGAGATAGCCGGCTTGTTGGGGGAGGAAGCTGGTGTCGGGGGAGCATTCTCGACAGGCGCTTCAGAGTCAGGACTTGCCGAGGGGGCGTTGGCGGCTGGATCCCTGAGACTCTCAACGTAACGAACTGCCTCCTGCTCGATCAACTCTCCCTTTTGCTCCAGCTCCGCCGCCAGTTGTCCCAAGTCCATCGAAAGGCGGTTGAGGTTTTCGGTGCGCTTTTCCGGGTCTTGCAGGATCTCCACCAGAGCGGTGGCCGTGCCGTAAAAAATGTGGCGAGCCCGCGTGAACCAATCTGAAGAGTGAGAACTCATGGCAGCAGAAAGAGGTGGGTTGTGGATTATTCTAGGCGATCCACCCACCGGGATTGACCCAAGCATTGCAGACTGAATACCCAGCGCCGAAGGACAGACTGGGATCCAATTCTCCAAGATCCTAGGGACACTCTCAGTCTTAAGGCAGGGCTCAATCGACAGCGCGGATCTCGCCACTGTTTAGGCGCTCCACAATCGATTCCAGCAGTTCGTGCTCTTCTGGGGAAATTTCTTGATCGGCCATGACGGCACTGAGAATCTGCTGTTGCTCGGCGCGAGTCAAGACTTTGTCCGCCAAAGCCCGGTTGATTAGAGCTCTCAGCTCAGAGGGTTGAGAGGGTTCCACCGTTTTTCTCCTAGCGCTGGAGGGCAAGGGGTCCCATAATGGGGTTCTAGATCCAAGAAGCAATGGACAGCGGCCCACCACCCAGTATAACGGTACGGCTGTGGAAACCCAGGTATCCTCAAAAGACCAGAGATCCCAACCTGTGGGGGTGATTGGCGGCGGGCAGTTGGCGCAGATGTTGGCCTTGGCAGCTCGCCAGATGGGGATCCCGCTGGTGGTGCAGGCTGCTGCTCCCACCGATCCGGCGGTGGCAGTGGCCGATGGGGTGGTTTGGGGATCCGTAGCCGACACCCAGGCCACGGCCCAGTTGTTGGAGCGCTGCCCGGTGGTTACTTTTGAAAACGAGTTTATCCCTCTGCCGGAGCTGAAAAAACTGGATCCGGAGGGATCCCGCTTTCGTCCCAGCCTCAGCACGCTAGAGCCGCTGCTGGACAAGTTGCACCAACGGCAGTTCCTGGCGCGGTTGGGGTTGCCGGTGCCGACTTTCTTCCCGCTGGAGGCGGTGTTGGATTCGGCAGACCTGGCTGGACTGGGCTTTCCGGTGGTGCTCAAGCGACGGCGACAGGGCTACGATGGGCAGGGCACCTGCATCTTGCGCGACCGAGTGGCTTTGCAGCAGGCCCTTAGCCAATCTGAGGGGATCCCGCTATTGCTGGAGGAATGGATCCCGTTTGAGCGGGAGTTGGCGGTGATGGTGGCGCGGGGGCTGAAGGGAGAGATCCGGGTTTATCCGGTGGTGGAAACTGTGCAGATTGAGCAAATCTGCCGCCATGTCCTGGTGCCTGCCCGCATCTCCCCAACCACCGAGGCCGAGATCCGGCGCTTGGCAGCCGATCTGATGGAAAAATTGGGTGCAGTTGGCGTGTTTGGCATCGAGCTGTTCTGGGTGCCGCCGCCCCACCCCAAGGCCGGGATCTGGATCAACGAAATCTCGCCGCGGGTCCACAATTCCGGCCACTACACCCTGGAAGCCTGCCACACCTCACAATTCGAGCAACACCTGCGGGCCATCCTCGGCCTGCCTTTGGGGGATCCCTCCCTCAAGTGTGCGGGGGCAGTGATGGTCAATCTCTTGGGCTATGAGCATTCCACCGGCGATTACGCAGAAAAGCGGCAGCGCCTGGCCCAGCTCCCCAATGTCACGGTGCATTGGTACCACAAAACCCCTGCCCGCCCAGGGCGGAAACTGGGCCATGTGACCGTCTGTCTGCCGACCGCTTCTTCCCTACAGCAAGCAGAGACCATTGTTCGCACCCTCGAATCCCTCTGGTACCCCCAGCCATGAGCCAAGCGCAGGATCCCTCCTTCTCCCCAGACATTCAAGCCCTGATCCAGGCCATGCAACGGCGGGATGTGCCCGCGGTAGCCCAGCAGGTCAACCGCCTCTCCCCCCAAGAGCGCCCCGCCGTGTTGACCCCTGCCCTTCGATACCTCGCCGGGGTGGATCCCGCCAGCGCCCAGTGGTTTGTTCGCCACCTCATGGCCCCTGCGGTCAAAGCGCAACTGCGAGAAGGGATCCTCAAAGCCGCCCAAGACTACCTACAGGAAGCCGGCTTCACCGAAGGGATCGACTACGAATTCAAGCCTGTTCGCGAAAGCGGTGCGGAGTGCCATCCCCAATCGGGGGGCAAAATCTTGAGCATCAGCCGCAGAGCCTTGCCCTATGCGGCTCCCGATGACGATCCCTTGGGGCAGTTGTTGTTGGCGGAATTCTGCGAATTGCGGGACTAGGCCACTATGAGCAGTACGAGTTATCGGCTGCAGCTGTTGGACATCACTGCCCTGCCCCAACTGCTGGAGCTGGATCGGCGGTGCTATGGGGGATACTGGGGAGAACAGGGATATCGAGCGGAGCTGGAACGACCCACAAGCACGGTGATTGGGGTAGTGGCGGAACCCGCTGCCGTTGGCGCTTCGTGTGGCTCGGGCCGAGCCGAGTTTCCCCTTCCCTCTCCAAACCCCACTTCGCCGACGCAGACGACAAAAGAGCTGGTGGGCTTCGGCATTCTCTGGCGCATTGAAGAAGAAGCGCATATCATCTCCTTGGCGGTGGATCCCGAGTACCGACGACAGGGCTTGGGCCGGCGGATTCTGGAAGAACTGCTGAACCAAGCGAGAGCAGCAGGCTGCCGCTGGGCTACTCTGGAAGTGAAGGCTTCCAATCAAGCGGCAATCCGCCTGTACGAATCGGCAGGGTTTCAACGGCTGGGACGTCGCAAGGGGTATTACAACGGAGAAGATGCGCTGGTGTATTGGAAGAAACCGATTTAGAAGGCTATCAATTGTAAATTGAAGAACTGCAAACGTATTTCGGGATACACCTTAGGCCAGACAGTGAGCAAGCCAATAGGCTAAGCATATCAAGGCTACAGGGGATCCAACCCATTGACCGAGTGTCGATTGCCCGTTTGATTCTTTATATAGGTCATCAAAATGCTCTCATTCTGTGGATGCAAACTGCCCGCTACAGTTCCTCCCAGCAACACTGACTCTAGCCAATGCAGCCGCATCCATCGCACAACAGAGATCCTGACTTAATCTACAAAGCTCCTGCTCGGTGGGGAAAAGCTATAATCTGCGGTATCAACAACTTGAATTCGATCCTTGCCGTTCGATGGCCCATCGGAGCTTTGACTGATGGCTGGAGCCCTTGGGCTAATAAGATGTAAAGTTTTATTTCGAGATCCGACATTTCTGCCTCAATATATATTTTTCATATCATATTCCCCCTTTGGCCAACTTGCCTGAAAAAACACTTCAGGTTAACCTACACTTGTTATCTGTCCATCCTGAGCATTTTCAAGCTGTGAGGATCATTATGGACACCTCTGGAAACACCATTGGAGATGAGGCCATCTCTTTTGTCGTCAGTCTTTGGTCTAGGCTTATCGATTTTATGCCCAATCTCCTTGCGGCGATTGCCATCTTAATTCTGGGTTGGATAGTGGCCAAGGCAGTAGCCTTCGGCGTTAGAGGACTGCTCAAAAGGACGCAACTGGACAATCGCTTGGCTGCTTGGGTTTTGGGCCAAAAGCCCGGCGAGAAGCTGCCCCAAACGGAGCGCTGGGTGGCCGCTGCCGTCTACTGGGTGATTCTTGCTTTTGTGTTGGTGGCGGTACTGAATGCCCTGCAGCTTCAAGCTGTCTCCGATCCGCTCAACAGGTTTTTGGGGGAAATCTTCGTTTATCTGCCACGGGTGGGTGGGGCGCTGGTGCTGCTGGCTGTGGGCTGGGCGGTGGCTACAGTTGCCCGGCTGGCAGTCATCCAGGGGCTGCGGCGTTTCAACCTCGATGAGCAGTTGGCCCGGCCTCTACAGCAGGAAAGCGCTGCCGGTGAGGCAGGTGCAGAAGGAACCCCAACCGGCCAAGAGGGAGGTACAGAGGTCACCCCTTTCCTGCTGAATGAAACTTTGGGCAATGCCCTTTACTGGCTGATTCTGCTGTTCTTTTTGCCGATCATCCTGGATACCCTGAACCTGCAGGGGCCGCTGCAGCCGGTGCAAAACCTGCTGGATCAGTTGCTGTCGATGGTGCCGCGGATTTTGGGAGCGCTGATCATCGGTGCAGTGGGCTGGTTTTTGGCCCGCATCGTGCGTGGGATCGTCTCCAATTTGTTGGTGGCAGCAGGGGCAAATCGGTTGGGGGCACGCTTTGGCGTTCCCCAGTTGGCCCAGATCGTCGGGACGGTGGTGTATGTCTTGGTGTTGATCCCGGCGGTGATTGCGGCGCTGAATGCCTTGGAAATTCGGGCCATCTCCGATCCGGCGGTGGCGATGCTGGAGCAGGTGTTGCGTGCCATTCCCTTGATCGCGGGATCCGCTCTCATCCTGGCCGTCTTTTACTTGCTGGGGCAATTTTTGGCCAGCTTGGTAACCCAGTTGCTGCAGGCGGTGGGTTTTGACCGTCTGGTCGCGGGGCTGGGCTTGCCCCTGGCCGCTGCTCCTGAGCCTGAAGGGGATCCCGCTGCCAAACGTCGCACTCCCTCCGAGATCGCCGGCTTGGTGGTCTGGGTAGGCGTGGTCTTGTTTGGGGCGGTGCCGGCAGTGGAGTTGCTGCAGTTTGCCGCCCTAACCGACATTGTGCAGGGGCTGTTGCTGATTTCCGGTCGGGTGCTCATTGGCGCCCTGGTGTTTGGGATCGGTCTTTATTTGGCCAATTTGGCCCACTCTATGATCAAGAGCTTGGGTAGCCCTTCCTCAGGGGTACTGGCCCAGGCGGCGCGGGTGGCTATCTTGGTTTTTGTTGGCGCCATGGCCCTGCAGCAGATGGGCGTGGCCACCGACATTGTGGTGTTGGCTTTTGGTCTGGTTCTGGGGGCGATTGCCGTGGCGGTGGCGTTGGCTTTTGGGTTGGGAGGTCGCGATGTAGCTGCCGAGCAGATCCGGCAATGGCTCAAGAGAGAGTGAGAGCCTTTCTCTGTAGACGTTCGATTGCACCTAAAAAATTGCCCCGCCCATCACTGGGCGGGGTTATTGCTGCATCCTCAGGCCAGCTTAAACTGCCTCTGGAACTTTGGCCTCTTCCGCCGCCACTTCCTGCACCACGATCTTGCCCCGGAACACCACGTAGTTGTAGATGTTGTAGGACAAGATAACCGGGATCAGGAAGCCAATAAAGGTGAGCATAAACACCAGCGAGCTGGGGGAGGCTGCCGCTTCGTAGATGGTGACGCTGGGGGGGATGATGTTGGGGAAGACCATGAACCCCAAGCCGATAAAAGAAAGCGCAAAGATCAAAAAAGTGTAAACCAAAACGCTATTTTCTTCCCGCCGGCGCAGGCTGCGCAGCAACAACGCCACCAACAAAAGTCCCAGAACTGGGATGGCAGCAAAGATGTAGAAAAGAGGGGGCGAGAAAAGCTGAGCACGCGCCTGCTCGGACATGATAGGAGTGCTGATGGTGATAAACACTGCCCCCAGTAAAGTTGTCCAGGTGGCGATGGTTGCCGTCTTGTAGTAGGTTTCCTGAAGCTCGCCGGTGGTCTTAACGATTAGGTAGGCTGAGCCGATTAACACATAGCCCTGGATCAAAGTAAGAGCCACCAACAGCGTGCGCCAGGTCAGCCAATCCCAGGGGCTGCCGGCAAAGTGGCCGGCTTCGTCCACGCGGATCCCTTCGAAGACGCTGCCCAAGGCAAATCCCTGGCCCAAGGCTGCCAAAAAGCTGCCCACTCCAAAGGCCAGGTTCCACACCAACTTGTTGTCGGCGTTTTCCCGAAACTCGAAGGAAACGGCCCGCAAGATCAGGCCCACCACCATGATCACCAAGGGTATGTAGAGGGCATTGAGAATGGTGGCGTAGGCGAGAGGAAAAGATCCAAATAGGGATCCCCCCATCAACACCAGCCACGTCTCGTTGGCATCCCAAACATTGCCCAAGCTGGTCATGAGAATGCTGCGCCGCGTCTCGCTGGAGGCCGTCAGGGAGAGGATACCAACTCCCAGATCAAACCCGTCCAGCAGAACGTAGAGAAATAGGAATAGGCCCAGGATAAAAAACCAAACCTGGGGCAGAAACCGCTGTAAAGGCTCAAAAGATTCCATCGCTGTTCCCTCTGCTTTGAGTATTTCTGACCAGTGCGAGACAGTTCCCGATGGCGATCCCCAGTCCCTCTCCCTCTAGGGAAGGGAAGTTGGGAGTTGACGTAGCGAAGGGTTTCACTGCTGTGGGGAATGGGCCTGCTACGTTGCCCTGTTGCTACTTGGAGTCACCAGTTAGATGGCTACCAAACTGCTGCTACCGAGCTTCTGCAGGACGGCGATCTGGCTCGTGGCGGGCAGGCTCGACCACGATCACCGGCTGCGTTGCCGGGGCAGGAGCGGGCAACTCCAGGTTGGGCCCTTTGCGGATGATGCGGCTGCCAAAGTAGAGAGCGGCAACGAAGAACACAGTGTACAACGCGGTCAGGCCAACCAGAGAAAACAGCACTTCTCCTGCCGGCAGGGGCGAAACCGATTCCACCGTGCGCAGTTGTCCATACACAATCCAGGGCTGCCGACCCACACAGCGGACGATCCAACCGGTTTCAACGGCGATGTATCCCAGGGGTGCTGCGAAGATCCAAGCTCTCATCAGCCACTTTTGCTGAGAAAGGGCCTCCACTGAGAGCTTGCCCCTCAGCCATTGCACAAGGGTAACTCCGACAAGCCCGGCTAGGAGGAGGCCAATGGCCACCATTGTCCTAAAGGAGTAGTAGATGAGGCCAACCATGTGGGGACGATTTTGGGGATCCCAGCTTTTGAGCCCTTGAATGGGTCGATCCAGCCTGGGTTTGAACTCCAGCAGATAGCCCAGCGCGCCAGGGATCTTCACCTCCCACTCGTTGCGCTCTTCGCGGTCGTTGGGCACAGCCAACAGGCTCCAGTCTGCCCGCTCGCCGGCAGGGATCGTCTCCCACTGGGCCTCCATGGCCGCCAGCTTGGCCGGCTGATAGCGATAGACTTGCTCCGCGCTCAGATGGCCGACGAACACCTGCAAAGGGGCGACCACCAGGGTCATTGCCAAGACCACTTTGAGGGAGCGGGAGAAGAACTCGCTGTGCCGCCGCTTGAGAATGTACCAGGCACTGATGCCACCGATAACAAACAAAGAGGTTTCCAAGGTGGCAAAAAACATGTGCAGAAAGCTGTTGAGCATAAAGGGATTAAAAATGGCCTGCAGGTAGTCGCGCACCACAAATTTTCCATCGACAAATACCCCACCTGCCGGCGTCTGCAGCCAAGAGTTGGCCGTCAGGATCCAAAAGGTGGATAAGTTGGCGCCAAAGGCCACCAGGATCGTCGAGATCCAGTGAATCACCGGCGGGACGCGCTCCCAGCCAAACAGCATGATCCCCAGAAAGCTGGCCTCCAGCATAAAAGCCATCGTGCCTTCAAACCCCAGGATGGTGCCGAAAAAATCTCCCACTGCTTCGGAGAAGGGCGCCCAGTTCATGCCAAACTGAAAGGCCATCGGCAAGCCTGAGGCCACGCCAATGCCAAAGTTCAACACATAGAGTTTTGACCAGAAACGAGCGTGACGATAGTAATCTAAGTTGCGGGTTTTTAGCCAAAGCCCCTCAATCACAACGAGATAAATGGCCATCCCCGTTGTTAAAACCGGCCACAACATGTGAAAAATGGCCGTGAGGGCAAACTGTAGACGAGAAAGGGCAACGGTATCTAGAAACATGATTTGTACCAAGCTTAGATGAATTGGCCAATACAGCTTTTTCCGACAACATCCTCTGCAGTTGACGCAGCTACACCTCTTGCATGAAAAACATCTTGCTCCCTAGCAGACATTGGATGAGGCCGGGAAAGCCCTGATTTTTGTTCCTTCTAACATCGAATCTTGGCTAAGACAATTGACAGGCCGTCCGACTCTAAAGGTTAATTTTAGGATTCTGGAAGTGTGAACCCCTTTTTTGTAATTTAGACTACAAGACAAAGAGCGCACTGCGAACCTAGCGGCCAAAGCCTGGCAGGCCGCTAGTATAGGATTTTGGTCTTTTTCGTCTTTAAACAACAAAACTGTTGTCTTGTTGTATAGATCCAGGAGCGCTTCCCGGCAAGAGACGACTGCCGGTCTACAGTGGCGGCAGACGGCTGCTGATCGTCCCTGGAGCTTGCCAGAATTGGGATCCCAGTTTGCAGAGTGGGGTGGAAGATGTCGTTTATTCCGCTGGTGCGCTTTCTAGGCCAGTCCGGCTTGATTCAAGAGCTGGCCGCCTGCTTGAGATTGCAGCGACGGGCAAATCTGCAGGGGGCAGGGCGGATTGCCAAGGGGTTGATCGCCTCGGCTTTGGCCCAGCAGGAGGGAAGATCTCTGCTGGTGGTCACCGCCACCTTGGAGGAGGCGGGCCGGTGGACAGCGCAATTGGAGGGCATGGGCTGGGAGAGTGTGCAGCTCTACCCTACTTCAGAGGCTTCCCCCTACGAACCTTTTGACCTGGAACCGGAGCTGGTGTGGGGCCAGTTTCAGGTGCTGGCCGATTGCCTCCAGGGGAAGAAGGGCATGGCCATTGTGGCGACAGAGCGGGCCCTCCAACCCCACCTCCCTCCCCCAGAGGTGTTGCGGGCCTTTTGTCTCCAGCTGGAACCCGGCCTGGAGATGTCGCCGCAGCAGTTGGGGCAGCAGTTGACCCGTCTGGGCTACCAGCGGGTGAGTCTGGTGGAAAGCGAAGGGGAGTGGAGCCAGAGAGGCGATATTCTCGACGTTTTCCCGGTGGCCTGCGAATGGCCGGTGCGCCTAGAGTGGTTTGGCAACGAGCTGGAGCGACTGCGGGAGTTCGACCCGGTGAGCCAGCGCTCCCAAGATGGGATCCCCCACGTTTGGCTTACTCCCACCGGCTATGGGCCTATCCTCTGGCCCGCTCTGCAGGAAAAAGCCGATCAGCTCTCCCAGGGCCTACGGCAGCAGTTGGAGCAGTCGCCGTCTCCTCCGGAGGGCTTGCGCCGTTTTCTCGGCCTGCTCTACGATCCGCCAGCCAACCTGCTGAGCTATCTGGATCCCGAGGCTTTGATCCTGATCGACGAGCCGGAGCAGTGCCAAGCCCACAGCCGGCAGTGGCTAAGCCACGCCCAGGAGCAGTGGCAGCTGGCCCGGGCCAGCGAGCCAGCTCTGGTGCCTTTCCACCGCCCCTTTGATCTCAAGGCTCCCGACTGGGATCCCTTCCCCCGCCTGTTGGCCCGCGCCTTTGCCAGCTCCGACCCCGCCGAATCCGCCGCCATCGACCTGAAAAGCCGGCCCGTTCCTACCATCCCCCACCAGTTTGGATCCCTGGCCAAAACCCTGCGCGAGTACCGCAAGCAGCAGTTGCAGGTGTGGATCCTCTCTGCCCAGCCCTCCCGCACCGTAGCTCTGCTGCAGGAACACGACTGCCCCGCCCAGTACGTGCCCAATCCCAAAGACTTCCCGGCCATCGAGCGCCAGCTCCAGTCCTACACGCCGGTGGCCCTGAAGTACTCCGGCTTGGCAGATCTGGAGGGGTTTCTCCTGCCCACGCTGGGGTGGGTGGTGCTCACCGACCGCGAGTTTTTCGGCCAACACAGCCTGGCCACCCCTACTTATGTGCGCAAGCGCCGCCAGGCCAGCTCTCGCCAGGTGGATCCCAACCTGCTCAAGCCAGGGGATTTTGTCGTTCACAAGGCCCATGGCATTGGCCAGTTTCTGCGCTTAGAAAGCCTCACCATTGGGGGCGAAACCCGAGAATACCTGGTCATTCAATACAGCGATGGCCTGTTGCGGGTGGCTGCCGACCAGGTCAACTCCCTTTCCCGCTACCGCGCCAGCGGGGATGGACCACCTGCCCTGCACAAGATGTCCGGCAGCACCTGGGAAAAGACCAAACAGAAGGTGAAAAAGAGCCTGCGAAAAGTGGCCTTTGACCTGCTGCAGCTCTATGCCAAACGCGCCGAACAGGAGGGCTATGCCTTCCCGCCCGATTCTCCTTGGCAACAGGAGCTGGAAGATTCTTTCCCCTATCCCCTGACGCCGGATCAACTCCGAGCTGTCCAGGAGATCAAGCGGGATATGGAATCTCCACGCCCTATGGATCGGCTGCTGTGTGGGGACGTGGGCTTTGGCAAAACAGAGGTGGCAATCCGTGCCATTTTCAAAGCCGTAACCGCCGGCAAGCAAGTAGCTCTCCTGGCGCCAACCACCATTCTTACCCAGCAGCACTACCACACCCTCAAAGAGCGCTTTGCTCCCTATCCTATTCAAGTGGGCTTGCTCAACCGCTTCCGCACCTCGGAGGAGAAAAAAGAAATCCTATCCCGTCTCAAGAGTGGCGAACTGGATGTTGTGGTGGGCACCCACCAGCTTTTGGGCAAGGATGTGCAATTTCGGGATTTAGGCCTTTTGGTTATTGACGAAGAGCAGCGCTTTGGCGTCAACCAAAAAGAGAAAATCAAACTTCTCAAAACCCAGGTGGATGTACTCACCCTCACCGCCACCCCTATTCCCCGCACTCTGTATATGGCCTTGTCGGGTTTGCGGGAAATGAGCTTGATCCAAACTCCGCCTCCTTCCCGCCGGCCTATCAAAACTCACCTTTCTCCCTACAACCCCGAAGTCATCCGCACGGCTATCCGCCAAGAGTTGGATCGCGGCGGTCAAGTCTTCTATGTCGTCAACCGCATTGAAGGCATCGAAGAAACCAGTGCCAAATTGCGGGAATGGGTGCCCGGTGCCCGCATTGCCATTGCCCATGGGCAGATGCCGGAAGGGGAGCTGGAAGCGACCATGCTGGCTTTTAACAACGGAGAAATCGATATCTTGGTCTGCACCACCATTATTGAATCCGGTTTAGATATTCCCCGTGTCAACACTATTTTGATCGAAAATGCCCAGGAGTTTGGTCTGGCTCAGCTTTACCAATTGCGAGGACGGGTGGGCCGGGCCGGGATCCAAGCTCATGCTTGGCTGTTCTACCGAGAAGATGGCATCCTCACCGAAGAGGCCCGCAAGCGCCTGCAGGCCATTCAGGAATTTACCCAACTGGGATCCGGCTATCAGTTGGCGCTGCGGGACATGGAAATTCGCGGCATTGGCAACCTCTTGGGAACTCAGCAATCCGGACAACTCAACGCGGTGGGCTTTGATCTCTACTTGGAGATGTTGCAAGAGGCGATTCGAGAAATTCGCGGCCAAGAGATCCCGCAGGTGGAAGACACGCAAATTGACCTCAATATAACGGCCATGATCCCGCAGAGCTATATCCCTGACGAAGATCAAAAGATGCAGGCCTATCGCCAATTGGCGGCTGCCGGCTCTCGGGTCGAACTGTTGCAAATTGCCCAGGAATGGCAGGATCGCTTTGGCCCCTTGCCCAAGCCCACCCAGGAGCTGCTGCGGGTGATGGAGCTGAAGATTTTGGCCCGCACGCTGGGCTTTTCCCGCATTAGGCCGGCCAAGGAGCATGTGCTTTTGGAAACCCCCATGGAGGAGCCGGCCTGGAACCGCCTCAAGGAAGCCCTGCCGGCCCATTTGCAGTCTCGCTTTGTCTATCAGCCGGGCAAGGTGACGGTGCGGGGCCTGGGAATGGTGCCTGCGGCCCAGCAACTGGAGAACCTTTTGCAGTGGCTGGACAAAATGAGCTTGGCCCTGATGGAAGCCCGGATCCCAACAGCCACCTAGTCCTGGCTGCGGGGGGGCTGGGCTCTGCCGTGAGAAACTGGGATGGATGGCCGGCCCTTCTCGGGTGGAACTTTTGCACTCCCTTTTGCCTCGTGTTTGCCCCATGAAGGTTCTAGAAGCCCACCACCTTCAGAAAACCTACCGGCAGGGGGGCAAGGAGGTTCGGGCAGTGGTGGATGTCTCCCTGGCGATTGCGGCAGGGGAGATCCTGGCTTTTCTGGGGCCCAACGGGGCCGGCAAGACCACCACCATCAAGATGATCGCCGGGCTGATCCAGCCCGATGCCGGCAGCGTGCGCATCCTGGGGCGGGATCCCCACGCCGATCCGGGTGCGCTGGCCCAGGTGGGAGCGGTGCTGGAAGGCAATCGCAACCTCTACTGGCGGCTTACCCCCTTGCAAAACCTGGAGTACTTTGGCGTGCTGCGGGGGTTATCCCCCAGAACGGCTCGCCAACGGGGGGCAGAGCTGCTGGAGACCTTTGGCCTGGGGGAGAAGCGGGATGTTGCCGTGCAAACCCTTTCGCGGGGTATGCAGCAGAAGGTGGCCATTGCTGTTGCCCTTCTGCACCAGCCGGCTCTGCTGTTGCTGGATGAGCCTACCTTGGGGTTGGATGTAGAAGCCGCCCAAGCGGTGAAATCCTTGATCCGCCAAATTGCCGCTTCAGGTCGGGCCATTCTCCTCACCACCCACCAACTGGATATAGCCGAGGCGCTCTCAGACCAAGTGGCTGTGATCGAGCGGGGGATAATTATTGCCCAAGCTCCCACGCAGGAGATGATCCGGCAGTTTGCCGGCGCCGCCGGCTCTTACCGGATTGAGTTGGAGCAGAAGCTGGATCCCAGCCGGGCGGAACGCCTGGCCCAGCAAGGGGTGGAGATCCTGGGATCCCATCAGCTGCGCTTCAGCGGCTCCTCGGAGACTTTGTATCAGGTGCTGGAGATCCTCAAGCCCTTGCCCTTGCTCAGGATCAAGCGCGAGGAAGCGGATCTCACCCACATTTTCCTCAAGCTGTTGAAAAGGAGAAGGGAGCAGGGATGAGGCCACTGCTGTACCTATTTTGGGCCGAGCTGAAGCGGGCCTGGATCCAGTACATCCGCTATCCGGCAGAAGCCCTGGGCGGGATCCTGATCACCACTTTTTTCTTCTATGCCCTCTTTGCCGGCGCTCAGTATGTGGCGGGGCCGGCCTCGCAGTTTGGACAACGGCTGGATGCGGTGGTGATTGGCTATGTGCTCTGGACGCTGGTCATTTTTGTGGTCAACGACATTGCCCTCAACCTGCAGGTGGAAGCCCAGACAGGCACCTTGGAGCAGGTGTTGCTCTCGCCATTTTCGGCAGCCACTCTCTTCTTGGCACGGGCTTGTGCCAGCTTGGTGTTGCGCTTTTCCATTGTCGTCGTCATTCTGGGCGTCATCTTATTGCTGACGGGCAGCCGGTTGCGGTTTCCCCCTGCTCTGGTGTTGCCTTTGGTGAGCGTGGTGCTGGGGGCCTACGGTTTTTCGTTTTTGCTGGGATCCGCTGCTCTAATTTGGAAGCGAATTCAGCAGCTTTTGATCATCAGCCAATTCGGCCTGCTTTTCCTGTTGGCTGCTCCCACGGAAGAATGGCCGGGATCCCTGAGGTGGCTAGGGCAAAGTCTGCCCATGACGGCGGGGGCTGGGCTGCTGCGAGACGTGATGGTGCGGGAGGCGGGCTTGGATCCCGTGCGGCTGATCATGGCTCTAGCCAGCGGCATTTTCTACTTCGGCCTGGGTCTGCTGGCCTTTCGCTGGGCAATGCGGCTAGCCAAACGTCAAGGGATCCTGGGATCCCAGTAGAGGTCTGCAGGAGGGCATCTAGAGCGAACGTTGGTCGGGGGAGCGGTGCAGCAGGTGAGGGAAGTGGTATTCTACCGCTCCAGTGACCGGGTTGTTTTCGGGGAAAGCCATGCTCCGCCGGCTCAGCTCTTGCAGCGCCTTTTCAATTTCGTCAAAGTCGGCAGGTAAGTCGATAGCTATCTCCGCAAGGGTGAGGATCCCTTGCCGCTGTTGGGCTAGCCGCAGGATCTCCCGCATCAGAGCTTGACCTTTGAGGGGCTGAGGAGGTGCTGAGGTGGTTTTTGAGGAAGCTGGGGATGGGGAGGGTCGGGATCCCTGCAGGACGGCCAGCTTGAAGTTGTAGTTCTCCACCATGCCTGGGATCAAAAACAGGTCAATTAACTGGCCAAAGCCCAGCAGGCCAAAGGTGAACAGCCAGAGGATGCCTGTTCCAGTCTTGCCCAGGTAGAAGCGATGGACGCCACAGATCCCGAAGATGCCCAACGCCCAGAGGATATAGGCAGTACCGACAGACTTGGGTTCAGCGGGGGGCAGCAGGTAGCGAGAACTCATGGGGATTTGACGAGATAACTCCGAGCGGGTACTTCCAGTTTGTCATCTTCTGGTCTGGACGGGCAGAAGAGAACCGGCGTGATCTCTGCAAGCAAGCTGGGATCCCTTCTACGCTCTTGTCTGAGGGAGGGCAGCCTCAACGGGAAAACAACCGGAATAATGAGATCCAAGTCCCCCAGGCTCAAAGAACTCCGTCTCCCGCTCACGCAAGCAGTGGACATGCCTATAGAAGGCAAGGGAAAGTCGATGTTTGAGCCAATTTTAATCGGGTTGAGCGCTGTGCTCTGGGGCCTCCTCTGGGGCTACGCTACACTGCTGGTTGTGCTGGTGAACTTTAAGGAGCAAGGATCGGTTTACGCCTACCCTATGCAGGCGGTGCTGGATCGCTTTGTCGAATCCTTGGGGCTGGGCTGGCTTAAGGATCTGCATGCCCTGCAACTGAGGCCGCTGCGCCGGATCAGCTATGCTCTGTTTGGTGCCGTCACCCTAGGGGTGGCTTTCATGCTCTGGGTGTTGGGGTGAGGCGATGACCAGATCGACAGGCGCATTCCCGCAGCAACTGCAAATGCGTTAACCCAACCCGAGTTCTCGACAGGCTCATAATGACCGCTGCCCAACTGATTGCTATTCTCTCCACTGCCATTGCCACCGCCACACCGGTGGTCTTCGCCTGTGTGGGGGAAACCATTACCGAGCGGGCAGGGGTGATCAACCTCTCCGCAGAGGGGACGATCATGCTGGCGGCCATGGTTGGGTTCGCCGTGGCCAAGCTGACGGGAAGCTTGGTATTGGGCTTTTTGGCTGCCGCCGCGGTGGGAGCGCTGTTTGCTGGGATCGTGGCCTTTGGCTCGCTGACCCTGAAGGGATCCCAAATTGCCATTGGTTTCGTCTTGACCCTATTGGGGGCGGATTTGTCTTCCTTTTTGGGCAATCCGTTCGTGCGGATCCCAGGGCCAACGGTGCCCAGCCTGCCCATCCCCTTCCTGAGAGAGGTGCCGCTGCTGGGGCCACTCCTGTTCCAAGGGGATCTGTTGCTGTACGCCAGCTACGCGCTCATCGGGGGAACTTGGTTCTTTTTGTATCGCACTCAGCCTGGCCTGATGTTGCGGGCTATGGGAGAACAGCCGGCGGCGGCTTTTGCCCGCGGCACCGATGTCATTTTCTGGCGCTATGTTTACACCCTTGTGGGGGGATCCCTATTGGGCTTGGCGGGGGCTGCCTTTTCTCTGGATTTCAAGGCCGGCTGGAGCCACCGACATACAGCAGGGTATGGCTGGATTGCCTTGGCCATCGTCATCTTCGGTGGCTGGAACCCCTTGCGGGTAGCCCTGGGGGCCTACCTGTTCGGCATTTTGCAGTCCTTCGCTGGGGTTGCCCAGACTACCATCCGCGCCGTGCCCACCCAAGTTTTCACGGTGGCCCCCTTTGTGTTGATGATTTTGGTGTTGGTGCTCACTTCTGGGGAATGGTGGGAGTGCTGCTTGCGCGGGATCCCACCTCGGCTGCGGCGCTGGATCCAGCAGGCGGTGAAGGCCACGCCGCCGGCAGCTCTGGGGCAGCCGTTTGAACCGGGCTAGAGGTTGCTTCCGGCACTGCGGCTTGGGGGTCGCTGATCAGCCAGATCGGAGAGGGGAATCTGAAAGCGCTAGAAAATAGCCTGCAGTTTTTTAAGGCAAGCCTGGATCTGCGCCATCTCCGAGGGATCCAGCTTTTGGAAGCGCTCTTTCAAGTAGGCGACGTGGGCCGGGAAAATTTCCTCAAACAGTTTTTCCCCCGCTTCTGTCAGCACGACCTTAAAGCAGCGTCGGTTTTCCGGGGGCACTTCCCGGCGCACCAGCCCTTTTTGTTCCAGGCGATCCACAATGCCGGTCAGTGTCCCTTTGGTCACCAGCGTTTTTTGGGCCAAGACATTCATGGTCATCCCAGGGGTATTGCCAAGGGTAACCAACACATCGAATTGGGGGGCCGTCAGCCCCATTTGCCGAATGTGAACCCCGGCGTAATTTTCAAAAGCTTGGTAGGCCCGCGCCAGATCCCGCAACAGCCCCAAAAAAGGCTCACGGGCCGCCAATACCGTCCCCCTCAGCGGAACAGAGTCCTCAGGCTTGAGAACCTCGTCGCTTTGGAGAAGGGGGGATGGAGAGGAGTCAGCGGGAGTGGGCATGGTTGAAGATCGCAGTTCGCGTTGGTGGAACAAACTCAAACCCAAAGGACAGTCTCGGCTCCATGATAGCCCACTGTAGTACAGTTCTAACGCAAAATGAACTACGTCTATCTGCTTTGCTGAGCTAGCCCCTTCGCCGTTATGTGGTTCTCATAAAAAAAGGGGATCCACTGGATGGATCCCCCGTGACGGACAGAGCTTGTGGGGCAAACACCCGCCCAAGGCAGGTGACCACAGCAGACACTAGGGCTTCAGCTCGCTGGGGATGCGCTCCCCGAAGAGCACGAAGTAGAGAATGCGGTAGATGTCTGTGTTCAGGATTCCAGTGACCGGCACTAGCTCTCGAGCGTTCAGGCCCGCAGCGCGAGCAATGACTCCACTGCCGACGTCATCTCCGCTAGCCCAAGCCACGGCAAAGGGAAAGCGCTTGCCATTTTTGTCGGGAGCGGAAATGAACGGCTTGCTACCGGTGCCGTCAACTCCGTCAATGGGGGCACCACTGCCTTCGGGGTCAGTAGGGGGCAGCGGCTCCTCGGCGGACTCGACATCCACCAACTGCATCCCGCCGGCGTTGCTGTCGCTGGTGGTGATCATGAAGGTCTTGGGATTCTTCTCGATAAAGTTGAGAATCACCCCGATGGCATCGTCGGCCCGCTTCATGGCCTCCAGGCAGCCAGAGGCATTGAGGTTGTTGCACATGTTATCAGTGCCCTCTTCTTCGATGACGGCGAAGAAGCCCTTAGGATTGCGGGAGATCCGCGCCAGGGCAAATTCGGTCATCTCGGCAATGGTGGGGGCGCTGGCGATGTAGTTGGGCAAGTTTTCTTTCCGCAACTCTTCTTCAGGCTTGTCGTAGAAGGTGTCCTCGACGTTGAACACCCCCAAAACCTTGGAGACATCTGCCGGCAGCTTGAGCAGCTCGTCGCGGGTGTAGACAACGGCGTACCCCTTTTTCTTGGCCTCCTCAATCAGGTTGCGGCCATCCTTGCGCTTCCCTTTGCCAAAGCGGCCCTGGACACCTTCCGGCAGCAGCCATTCCTCGCCAGCGCCGAGGATGATGTCTACCCCTGACTCCACCACCTGCAGGGCAATCTCCTCATAGTCGCTGCGCTTGGCAGCTTTGGCAACGAAGGCAGCCGTCCCCGGCTCAATGATGGATCCCGTTTGCACCAGAGCCGTACCCAAGCCTGCCGCCACAGCCTCTTCCATGATCGTGTTCAGGGTGCCGTTGGCAGAGGGGTACTCTTTGCCGTCCGGATCCAACCCAAAGCTCTTGGCGTGGACACGAGTTCCTGTGGCATGGGTCACCGCTCCGGCGTTGGAAGTTCCCCCAAGCTGGTCGAAATGGTGCCCGCGATAGGTGGTAATCACGGGAAGACGATCCCAGTTCAGAAAGCCATCGGGGCCGTAGTAGAGAATGCGCGTGATGTCCCAGTGGGAAGCTGAGGTTCCATCTGGGTGAAAGAAGATTGCACCGTTGCCGGTTGGCTTAGGCGCCGCTTGAGCCACACTAGAGGAAAAAACTGACGAGGACAGCAGACACAAAGTTGCAGCCAAAGCCGCCCTCAAAGAGTAGCTACGCATAGCTAACACGCCCTTGCTCGTTCGAAGCTGAACGTTAAAAACGTAACACAGCTTCAGATGAGTTTGCAAGGGCATAGCAATGCAGCAGCGCGAAACGTGCCTGAAGCGAGTGCGCCACTGAGCGATTTCCCCGTCTGACAGTGCAGCTTACGGGGTCTATAACTAACGTTAACTATCTCTTAACTGTCTCATAACTGTCAAGGCTTCTCGCAGGGCTTTTGGGGTACCTGTTCTAAGGCGCAGCCGTCCCTCTCGTCAAGTGGCTCTTCTGGAGGTGATGGCGGGGTTTTTGGCCAGTGGCTGCCATGCTTGCCTAAGCTGTCTGAGTTGCTGCTGCCAGCGCTGCAATTCGCCCGCCTCCAACGGGATCCCACCGAAGCGCACCTCCATGTAGCGCTCCAAGAACCGGATGGCCAACTGGGCTTGTGGCAAATCGGAGTGGCGCAGGTGCTCAACCCGTTGCGCTGGCCCCAAGTGCTCCGGGATCCCCACCGCCGTCGCCAGATCCCGCAGTTGCAGATAAAGCCTTGAGATAAGCTGGCGGCGCTGCTGCGACTTGGGTAGAGCCGCCGGGATCCAGCGCATCCCAGCAAAGGCCAGACTCGGTAGCAAGAGGCCAACCATCCAGGTGGGCCAGGGGGGCGGAGGCTGCCACAGGGATCCCAGCAAAACCCCATTGCCGGCAGTGGCCAACAGAATCCACCCCCCATCCTGCCAGCGCAAAGCCCGATAGCGGCGGCGGCGACCCCAATAGGCCATGGATCCGGTGATCAAAACCACCCCCAACACCGGCAGGCCATTCTGCTGCAACGTTTGCCCCAAGGCAACCAGGCTGCAACGGAAGCCAGCACCGGCATCCTCTCGATCCGGAGAGGCGGCTACAGCGCTGGCCATCTCCTGAATCTGCCGCCAGATCTGCTGCTGGGTGGATAGGTCGTACTGGATGACGTACTTAAACCAGCGGAAGCGCAAGCTGTCGTAGAAATCTTGAAGGGGATCCCACCAGGTTTCCCGCCGGCTGACATTGGCCTCTGCCGGTGTGGCATCGAAAATGATCCACCCGTAGGGGCCAAAGGGGATCTCCGTCCAGGAATGGGCGTCGGCATTGCGTACTGCCAGATAATTTTCCTGCGCCACCCAGCGCCCGCCCAAAAAGCCATTCACCATCCGGGCCGGGATGCCAATGCTGCGGGCCAGTATCGTCAGGGCTGTGGCGAAATATTCGCAGTGGCCCCGCCGATGGGTGAACAGAAAGGCTTCCAAAGGCGGTTCAGGGCCGGGATCCGGCAGATCGGTGGTATAGGCGTAGTTCTCCAGCAGGTAGTTCTGCAAAGCCGTCACCTTGCCAAAGACATCGGGGATCCCAGCGGTAACGTCTTCAGCCAAGGCGGGAATGCGCGGATCCAGGTCTGCTGGCAACTGCAGATAGGCTGCCTGTTGGACTGGGTCGAGAGCACTGAACAGCTCTGCGTGGCTCAGCCGGCGCAAGCGCGGGCTTAACTCCCTTGAGATCCGGCTCCGGGCGCGGTAAAGATGGGGCACCTGCCGAGGCAGAGAATGGCCAACATCTCCGGTCTCGCTCAGGATGAGGCGGCGATTCTGCCGTTGCCAAGCTTGTTGCACCGTCGCTGCTCCGCCCCGCTCCAGCCATTCCATCTCCACCAGCGGGGCCACCCCAAAAACGGTGTTGGTGACCAGCGGCTCCAGATAGATAAGCTGCTCCAAGGGGAGAAGCAGCAGGTCGGGAGCAGTGGGGATCAAGCTGGAGGCAGAGAGATCAAATACCCCTGCTGCGTTGGGGAAAATGGGGATGAAGCGGTCTAGCGTTCGCGACCAGGCCCGTCCATCGTAGCGATCGAAGCTGATCCCGCGCCAGTAGAGGGACTCCACACGGGGCGGCACCCCTGCCGGAAATTCCACCCGCATGACAACGGTGTTATCGGTTTTGAGGGTGCCGAATGCTCCCAGGCTGACTTCCTCGGCAAAGCCGGTGGTCATCACCGGGGAGCGGGCCTGGCGGCCCAGGATTCCTAAACTAACTCGCGGGAACAGGAAGAACAAAGCCACCGACAGGATCACCGCCAGCAAGGCCAGGGATCCGAGAAAGCCCAAGAAGTTGAGGTCGATGCCACGGGTTTGGCTGGCTGCCTGCGGGTGCTGCTCTGCTTGCAGGCGCAGGTGGTAAAGGGTGAGGTTGATTAGCCCTACCCCCACGTACAGCAAAAACAGCAGCCCAAAGCTGATGTCTTCGTTGAACAGGGTGGCAATGGCCATCAGCAGCAGAGACAGCACCGCCAACTGGATGTGATCGGCTGCCCGTTCCCGCTGAAACAGCTTGGCCCCCGTTAGGTAAAGCACCAAGCCAATGGCCCCATCGGAAAAGGGAAGGATCCCAAAGATAACCAAAGCCAGCAGGCTGAGCAACACCGCCACCGTCAGGGGCATCCACAGGGGGGCATAGCGGGCAAAAGCAATCCTTGGCGGCTCCCAAAACCAACTGCAGGCCCCTGCGGCCAAGCAAACGGCAATGACCGGTGGCGACAGAGCCTGATCCCCCAGACAAAGGGCTGTGAAGGCGATCCCCACCAACAGGTAAACAAACACCTTTTGAACGGATGGCAGTGTCCAGGTCATGGCCCTTGGGATTCAATCCTTTCCAGCATAGCCAAGTCTTTTTTGCTACCGGTTTGCCCTCCCTGGGATCCCCTTTTGGACAAAGCGAAGGGCATTAGAATCGTTAGCTAAGAATCGTTAAGATTTTGTTACTCGCCGGTCTCGACGGGATACCTGTGACACGCTGCGCGAAAAGGTGGTGAGATGTCCAGCCAAAACGAAATTCACGTGGTGGGGGCGCGGCAGCACAACCTCAAGAATGTCGAGCTGCGGATCCCGCGCGATCGCCTGGTGGTGTTCACCGGCGTCTCCGGCTCTGGCAAATCTTCTTTGGCCTTTGACACCATTTTTGCCGAAGGGCAGCGGCGCTATGTGGAATCCCTCAGTGCCTATGCGCGGCAGTTTTTGGGGCAACTGGACAAGCCGGATGTGGATCGCATCGAAGGGCTGAGTCCGGCCATCTCCATCGATCAAAAGTCCACCAGCCACAACCCCCGCTCGACGGTTGGCACCGTTACCGAAATCTACGACTACCTGCGGCTTCTGTACGGAAGAGCTGGGATCCCGCACTGCCCCCATTGCAACCGGGTGATCGCCCCCCAGACGGTGGATCAAATTGTGGATCAGATCCTGGCCCTGCCGGATCGGACGCGGTTTCAGTTGCTCTCGCCGGTGGTGAAGGGGAAAAAGGGCACCCATGCCAACCTGTTGCAAAGCTTGCGCCAGCAAGGGTTTGTGCGCGTGCGCATCGACGGCCAGGTGCGGGATCTGAGCGAGGAGATCGAGTTAGCCAAAAACAAAACCCACACCCTTGAGGTTGTGGTGGATCGGCTGGTCAAGAGCCCCGACATAGCGGAGCGACTGGCCGATTCTCTGGCAACCTGCCTGCGCCAGTCGGGAGGAATTGCGGTGGTGGAGCTGCTGCCGCGGGAAGAGGAGCGAGAACAGCTGCTGCAAAAGGTGGCCGAGTCGGCGGGGCAATACCTGAACAGCAAGCCAACGGAGCTGATTTTTTCTGAGCAATTTGCCTGCCCGGAGCACGGTTCGGTGATGGGCGAGCTGTCGCCGCGCCTGTTTTCCTTCAACTCGCCGATTGGGGCCTGTCCTGTCTGCCACGGGCTGGGTTTTGAGCCCATCTTCGACCCCGAGCGGATCGTGCCCGATCCCAAGCTCCCCTTGTACGCGGCCATCGCCCCTTGGGCAGAGCGGGAGAACCCCTACTATCTGGCTTTGTTGGCGGGAGCCGCCAAGGCTTTTGGCTTTGACCTCAGCAGCCGCTGGTGTGATCTCACCCCCCAGCAACAGCAGATCATCCTCTACGGCGCCGACCAGGAGGTCTACATCGCCGAGGTAGAATCTCAGTACCGAGGCCGGGGGTACTATCGCCGCTATGAGGGGGTGATTCCCCAATTGCAGCGGCACTACCAGGAAACCACTTCCGAAATCTATCGGCAAAAGCTGGAAGCCTACCTCACCTACCGTCCCTGTTCCGCCTGTGGGGGATCCCGTCTCAAGCCGGAAGCTCTGGCCGTGCGCATCGGCGGCTACCGCATTACCGATCTCACCGAGATCTCCATCCGCGACTGCCTGCGCCGCCTGGAGCAGTTGAAACTTACCCCGCGACAAGTGCAGATCGGCGAGCTGGTGCTGCGGGAGATCAAAACCCGGCTGCAGTTTTTGGTGGATGTGGGCCTGGACTACCTAACGCTGGCCCGCCCGGCCATGACCCTCTCCGGGGGCGAGGCGCAGCGGATCCGGCTGGCCAGCCAGATGGGCTCCGGCTTGACGGGGGTGCTCTACGTGTTGGACGAACCCTCGATTGGCCTCCACCAGCGGGACAACGAGCGCCTGTTGCAAACCCTGTTTCGCCTGCGAGATCTGGGCAACACCCTGATCGTGGTGGAACACGACGAAGAAACCATCCGTGCCGCCGACCACATCGTCGATATCGGCCCTGGGGCCGGCATCCACGGGGGGGAAGTGGTGGCCCAGGGATCCCTGGCGGACATCATGGCCTGCGAGCGCTCCATCACCGGAGCTTATCTTTCGGGGCGGCTGCGGATCCCTACCCCTGCGCAGCGGCGGGCCGGCAAAGCGGTTTCCCTCAGGCTCACCAATGCCCACAAAAACAACCTCAAGCACATCGATGTGGAGATCCCTCTGGGCAAGTTGGTCTGTGTTACAGGCGTCTCCGGCTCCGGCAAATCCACCTTGGTCAACGAATTGCTCTACCCTGCCCTGCAGCACCATCTTGGACACAAGGTGCCCCAACCCGCGGAGATGGGAGAACTTGAGGGCATCGAACACATCGACAAGGTGATCGTCATCGACCAATCTCCCATTGGCCGTACCCCCCGCTCCAACCCTGCCACCTACACGGGTTTGTTTGATCCCATCCGCCAAACCTTTGCCCAAACCTTGGATGCCAAGGCCAGAGGCTACCCATCCGGCCACTTTTCCTTCAATGTCAAGGGGGGGCGCTGTGAAGCCTGCAAAGGGCAGGGGGTGAACGTGATTGAAATGAACTTCCTGCCCGATGTGTACGTCACCTGCGAAGTCTGCGGGGGCAGCCGTTACAGCCGCGAAACCCTGCAGGTCAGGTACAAGGGCAAGAACATCGCCGAAGTCCTGGATATGACGGTGGGGGAGGCGCTGGAGTTTTTCGCTGCCCTGCCTCCTGCCGCCAAGATCCTGCAGACTCTGGCCGATGTGGGCCTCGATTACATCAAGCTGGGCCAGCCAGCCCCGACCCTCTCCGGTGGGGAAGCGCAACGGGTCAAGTTGGCCGCAGAACTGGCCCGCCGCTCCACCGGCAAAACCCTCTATCTGTTGGATGAGCCTTCCACCGGCTTGTCCTTTTACGATGTCCACAAACTCTTGAACGTCCTGCAACGGCTGGTGGATACAGGCAACACCGTGCTGGTGATCGAGCACAACCTGGACATTCTCCGCTGTGCTGATTGGATTATTGACTTGGGGCCAGAGGGCGGCGACCGCGGCGGCCAGATCATCGCCGTTGGCACTCCAGAACAGGTGGCTGAGCACCCCGGATCCCATACAGGGCGCTATTTGAAGCAGGTTTTGCAACAACATCCCCCAGGTCGCTGAGCAACTCAGCCTGCTGCAGGGAGAAAGTTGACCGAAAGCGGCCCAAAGTGCTCCGCACCGCGAACGGTTAGCCTGAGTCTCACGTCGCTATGGCATGATGGGTCGGAAAGCAAAGGTTCGTACTTTCCCCATGGTAGGGCAGACCCTGGGTGGCCGCTATCGGATCCTAGGAGCACTGGGATCCAGCGGACAGACCTACTTGGCACAAGATGGCCATCACCCTGAGCGGCTTCGGGTGGTGATCAGGCGCTGGCAGCCCGGCCAAAGTGCTCTGCACCGCGAACGGGGTGAGGACTCCGCCTCGCTGCGGCATCTCTTTCAACAAGAAGCGGCCCTGCGGGAACACTTGGGATCCCACGAGGGTATCCCCCGCCTGTTGGCCTGCTTTGAGCAAGAGGGGGAGTTTTATTGGGTGGAAGAATGGGTTGAAGGGCCCACCCTGGAACAAGCTCTATTGCTAGGTAACGCAACCGAGAGGGGCCAGCTAACGACTCCGTCCCGCCAAATGCACTGCCATTGGGGGCACGACTGGACAGAGGCTGAGGTACGAGCCTTGTTGCAGGATGTGCTGCAAACCTTGGCCTTCCTGAATGGGGAAGGGGTGAGCTGCTGCAACCTGCAGCCCTCTCGCTTGATCTACCGTCAGGCGGATGGCCGATGGGTGTTGTTGAAGTGGGGGGGTGAGGAACAGGGTCTGGCTTTTTCCGGCTCTGGCTTCGGGAACCCCTATGGCCCCAGGCATTGCAGCGACCTCTATGCTCTTGGGCTGATTGCCCTGCAGGCCCTCTGCGGGATCCCGCCCCAGAAGCTGTTTCGCGACCCGTTGACGGGGGAGTTGCGCTGGCACGATCTGGCCTCTACTAGCGCTCCTTTTGCTGCTTTTCTGGATCGTTTGGTGAGCTGCAACCCACAACAGTGCTTTCCTTCAGCAACAGCAGCTCTGGCCGCTTTGCAGGCTTTGCCCCCCGCCGAGAGCCCCCCTGCCGCCGAACTCCTGTCCCAGCCCAGCCCTGTCGCCGCCGAGCCCTTACAGGAGCCAACCACCCCACCGCGTTCTCCGGTATCGCTGCGGGCGCGTCCCCGGATCCCACCGGTTTGGGCAGGAGGCAGCTTGGCGGCTTTGCTGGCGTTGACGGTGGCAGGGGTATGGCAGATGAGGGCGAACCTTGGCCTGCGGGGGGAGCCCAAGGATTCTGTCCCCCTCACGAGAACGGGATCCTCTGGCCCGGCAAAGCGCAACGGCCTGGGACTCCGTCCTACTCGCGAGAACGGTTCTCATGCCTCCGTTCCCACCGCCGTCACGGTCGCGGAAGCGTCGCGTAGCGATAACGACCCGGCAGACTGGGCCAAGTCTTTGCAGCTCAAGGCTACGCTGGAAGGCCCTGTCGCCGTCACTGCTCTGGCCATCAGCCCGGATGGAAATCTCCTTGCTGCCGGGGGAGACGACGGCGTGATCCGGCTTTGGGATCCCCAGGCTGGTGAACTTCTCCAAACCTTAGCAGGCCACAAGGGATCCATCGAAGCGTTGGCCATCAGCCCGGATGGCACTTTTCTGGTCAGTGGGGGGGCCGACAAAACAGTGCGCGTCTGGGATTTTCCGGCTCTCCCGCCGGGGGATGGGGTGCCACGGTTGCAGTTGCAGGGACACACGGAGCTGATCAACAGCGTCGCCATTAGCCCCGATGGTCGTTGGATTGCCAGTGGCAGCGCCGACCGCACCATCCGCCTTTGGCAGGCCGACAACGGCCAGTTGATCCGCACCCTATCGCCTCACACTGCTGCCGCCGCCCAGGAGACCCCTCAGAGGGCTGGCATTACAGCAGTGGCCTTTGGCCCAAGACCTACCCGTATGAATACTTCCCACCAATCTGAAGGGATCCCCCCTTGGATCTTGGTGGCCGCCAATGGAGATCCCACCGTTCACCTTTGGGATCCTGGCAGCGGGGCCTTGCTGGAAACCCTAAAGGCCGACTACCCCATCGAGCAGGTGCTTCTGAGCCCAGATGGCCGCTATTTGCTCGCTGGCAGTACCGGTGGCATCTTGGTCTGGAACTTGGGCACGGGATCCTTGGAGCGCACCTTGCCCCAGACTTTGTCCGGCTTGGCCGCCCTTGCCCTCAGCCCTGATGGCCGCTTGCTCGCCAGCGGCACCGATTACCGCGCTCACCAGATCAAGCTCTGGGATCTGCGCAGCGGAGAACAGTTGCGCACCCTGGGCGGCCAGACTTGGATGGTGAGCGTCTTGCTGTTTGGCCCCGGTCGCGGAAGCGTCGCGCAGCGATATGGGCAGACCCTTCTCAGTGGTGGCGCCGATGGCTCAATTCGCATTTGGGGGCCAGCCGACCCAGCTCAGCCCTAGTGGGATCCAAGCAGATAAAATACTCGACGAAGAAGGGATCCCGGCAGAGCATGGGCAAAGTTGTCATCATTGGGGCGGGGCTGGCCGGCTTGGCTTGCGCCAAAGTGCTGAGCCAGGCGGGGTGGAGGGATGTCCTGGTTCTGGAAAAAAGCGACGGCCCTGGGGGGCGGGTGCGTACCGACAAGGTGGATGGCTTTCGCCTGGATCGCGGTTTTCAGGTGCTGTTCACCGCCTATCCCAAAGTGCGACAGCATTTGGATCTGGGCAAGCTCGATCCCCGTCCCTACCGGCCCGGCGCTATTTTGGCTCAACCCGGTCGCTGCTGGCTGTTGGGGGATCCCCTACGGGATCTGTCCAGCCTTCTCCCCTCTTTGCTCAACCCCTTGGCCAGCTTTGGGGACAAGCTCAAGGTGCTGCAATTGCGATCCGAGCTGGCGCGCCGCAGCCCGGAGCAGGTTTTTCAAGAAGGGCTAGGGGGATCCGATTGCTCGCTGCGGGAGTTTCTGGAGCAGTACGGCTTTTCCCAACAGATCTGCCAGCACTTTTTCTACCCCTTTTTCCGCGGGATCCTTCTAGATCCGGATCTGGGCAGTAGCGCCCGCCTCTTTGCCTTTTATTTCAAGATGATGGCTGAGGGCTCCATCGTCACCCCGGCCTTGGGCATGGGAGAGCTGGCCCGACAACTGGCCGGTCACCTGTCCCCCGAACAGATCCGCTACCAAACCCAGGTGGAGCGCATTCTGGCAGAAGATGGGAAAGTGCGCGGGATCCGCACCGCCAAGGGTGAAGAGATCCCTGCCGAGTGGGTAGTTTGTGCTACTGATGCCCCTCAGGCACGGGCCTGGCAGGCGGAGCTGTGCCCTCAAGCCCCCACCCCCATTCCCACCCAGGGGCGAGCGGTGACCTGTCTCTACTTCTGCGCCCCCTTTTCCCTCAGCCGCGGCGCCTACTTGTACCTCAACGCCACCGGCCAGGGCTGGATCAACCATTGGGTCCAACTTACCCGCATCAGCCCGGCGCTGGCTCCTCCTGGCCAACACCTGTATTCGGTGGTGGTGCTAGGGGATCCCCCCTTAGGTGACGAGGAACTGGCCCAAGCCTGCCGGGCCGAGCTGCAAACTTACTTCCCCGTCGCGGCAGCGTCGCGTAGCGATAAAGCCCCCTTGGAGCAACTGCGCCTGCTGCGGGTGTACCGGATCCCTTTTGCCCAGTTTGTACAACCCCCCGGCTTTCAGCAGCATCTGGTTCCCACCTTTAGCGGCCTGCCGGGCCTCCTTTGGGCCGGGGAATACACCCACCAGAGCAGCCTCGAGGGATCCCTGCGCAGCGGCGAACAGGCAGCGGCGTGGATTCTCCAAAAATCGGCGTAAATCTGTACAAGGCAATACAGACTTTCTTAAGCCTATTCCCAGCAACAAAGCTGGGATCCCGTGGTATGAAGGGGGTGAACTTGGTCGCCCACGAGGATCCCTCTGTCATGCAAAACGCTACCCTCAGCCCCATCCCGCTCCTGCAGCGGTCATTCGAGATGGCGGGCCCCATCTATGGGCCGCTGCTGATCCTGGCCTCTCCTGGCTTTATCATTCCCATCGTCGCGGAGCTGATCCCGCTTGCCGGGGGGATCCTCAACTTGGCCTATGGCCTGATTGGTGCGCCCATCCTGGCCGGGGCAGCCTTCTGGTTGGTGGATCAGCACTTGAAGCAGCGAACTCCCCCGCTGGGCAACAGCCTGGCTCGGGCTGTCTCTAGGGCAGTGCCTCTGGTATTCGGCAGCATCCTGCTGGTGCTGATTGTCTCGCTGGGGATGCTGCTGCTTGTACTTCCCGGCATCTACTGGGGGATAAGGCTGGCTTTCACGCTCTACGCGATTGCCCTGGAAGACAAAGGGGCCACAGAAGGGTTGGGCTACAGTTGGAACCTCGTCAGGGGCCGTTGGTGGGGGGTGTTTTGGGCATTTCTGGCTGTGGCCTTGATCTTCGGCATCGCGATCCTGATTTCGTTTTTTGTTGGGGGGATCCTGGGAGATACCCTAGGTGCGGCTGTGGTTGGGAATGCTGCCGCCACGGCAGTTGCGCCTATCCTCGATATCTATACAGTGCTCCTGTTCCGATCCCTGCAGCAGCTGCAAGCGCAAGCAGCGTAGTTTGGCTTGCCCTCACCCCCAATCCTTCCCCCCTGGCGAGAGGGAAGTTGCAGTTGGCCTAGGGAGAAGGGCGCTCCAGGATCCCTCCCCCCAGCAGGAGATCCCCGTGGTACCAGACGGCGGCTTGGCCAGGAGTGACCCCAAACTGCGGCTCGGCAAACTGCAGCTTTACCCGCTCTGGCGATTCCGGGATCACCATGGCGGGCACTGGGGGGGTACGGTAGCGCACCTGAACCTCAACAGCCAAGGATGCCGTCGGCGCCGGGATAGAGACCCAGTTGACTTGGCTTACCCACGCTTCAGCCTGGGTAGCCTCCTCCCGTTCCCCCACGACAACGCGGTTCATGGCCGCATCGATGCGCACCACGTAAAGCGGACGGGAAGAGGCAATCCCCAACCCCTTGCGCTGGCCCACCGTGTAGTGGTGGATGCCCTCATGGGATCCCAGCACTCGCCCCTGGGTATCGACGATTTCCCCTGGCCTTTGCCCAAGGTACTGATCCAAAAAGCTCCGCATCGAGCCATAGGTTTCAATCAAGCAGAGATCCTGGCTTTCGGGCTTGTCGGCTGTAACCAGCCCGTAGCGGGCAGCCAACTGACGGGTTTGGGCCTTGGTGTACTCGCCCAAGGGGAAGAGGCTATGGGCTAGGTGCTCTTGGCTGAGGTCGTAGAGAAAATAGGACTGATCCTTCTGCCGATCTACCGCCCGCAGGAGTTGGTAACGTCCTAGCCCGGCGTTAAAGCGCACCCGTGCGTAGTGGCCAGTGGCCATCTGGGAGATGCCCAGCTTTTCGCGGGCATAGGCCAGCAACGGGCCGAATTTCACCAGCTTGTTGCATTGGGAGCAGGGCAGGGGAGTAATGCCCTCCGCGTAGCCGGCTACCAGGTAATCGACAATGTTGGCCTGGAACAGCTCGCGGCTATCCACCACATGGTGCGGGATCCCCAGCTGCTCACAAACAGCTGCCGCATCCACCAAGCCTTCGGTACAGCACTGCCCCTTCCCCCTCATGAGCCAGAGGGTGACCCCCTCCACGGCGTAGCCCTGTTCCTGCAAAAGGGCCGCCACCGTAGAGCTATCCACACCCCCAGAAAGGGCCGCCACAATGCGGGGCCGCGACGGGGATGCAACAGGTGAAACCGATGAGTGGGGGCTGATAACCATTGAGACAAGGGATCCTAGGAAAAGAAAGGCTCAGCCGGAAACAGAGGAGGCCTCTCTCTGGGGATTGGGGAACCCGGAACAAGCTGAGCCGGGATCTTTACTTTAGCCTTCCTCAGAATTGGCTGGCCCGGATCCCTTCTCAGGGGTGGTTTCTGAGATGCCCCTTTGCCGCAAGCGCCGCAGCGAATCCAAAGCAGCCGCCACAACGCTATCGTGGGGATCCCTGGCCAAGTAGTTGAGGGCAGAAACGCTCTTGGGAGAGGGCAAATTGCCCAAGGCCTGGGCCAGCCGCTGCCGCACCAGCCAATCTTCCGATTGGGCAAACTCCAGAATCCGATCCAACGCCCGCAGATCCCCCAATTCCCCCAAAGCCGCAATGGCCGCTTGCTGCAGCAACACCTCCGGCCCATCCAAGGCTCGCAGAAGCACCTCGTAAGCCCGCGGATCCTTCAAGTTCCCCAAGGCCACCGCCGCGCTGAAGCGCACCAGCCACTCCACATCTTCGTAAAAGGCGCGCACCAGGGCCTCAAAAGCCCGCGGATCTTCCAAATAGCCCAGGGCACCTGCCGCGTCGGCGCGAATGCCGTAGTCCGGGTCTTGGGTGAGGATTTCCAGCAACTTGGGCAGACAGGCGTCCGTTTGCTTGATCCCCAGGGCGAAGACGGCAAAAGAGCGCACCTGCAGGTTCTCATCGTCGATGACCTGCAAAATCAGCGGCACCGCCTGCTCTGCCGGCACATCTCGCAACTGGGCCAAGGCCACCATCCGGTCCGCAGAACGCGGGCTGCGCAAGCGTTGAGCGATCTCCTGTAAACGGGCGGGGTTGGCGGGATCCAAAGCAGAGACAGTCATGGCGTTAACAAATATTTACAATCTTTCTTCAGTATGGCAAACGAGGCTGCGCTTGGACAGAGGCCGTCTTTGTCTGGCCCGGTCGGGATCTCTGGGGACATGGTGCCACTGTTTCGATCGACAAATCCTAGCACTGTTGTCGAGAAAAGCAGGTTGACTTGGCCCCATCACGAAGATTTTGGATATTTTGGTGGAGAGGATACGAGGCTCTCTCCCGGTGGTCTCTATGCTGAAATCGCTGCCTGCTCGCCCATTGTCCTGCTTTCTTGTAGCCGGCCTGCTGTTGGCAGGGGGCGTTGCGTTTTTGGCCCCCCGTTGGTTCCCGGCTCTGGCCAACGAACAGGCTGTTCCTGAGGCCGAACTGGCGCTTCGGCCCCTCTTGCCTCCGGGATCCCGGATCCTCAGCTCGCGGCAATTGAGCGACACAGAAGCGGAAATTTGGGTGGAGTCTCGGGGGGGAACCAGCCCTGTGATCATGCGGCTGAATGCTGCAGGGACTTGGGAACAGGATATGAGCGCCACCTTGGCCCGCGGAGCCAGCCAGATGCAAGCTCTCGCCCGGCAACAAACGGTGAACTTGCCTGCCGGCTTTGGCCAGACCGCCCCCGATCAACCCCCGCCGCCGGTGCCCTCCCTTCTGCAGGCTACCCAAGCTGCCTCTAGCCTGATCCCGCCAGTGGATCGAGAGCAGGAAACCCAGCGGGCCTTGAGTGGGGCTGGCCGTGTGGATCCCTTTGTGCCTCAAAACGTGCGTGCTCCTGAACCGCAGATTGTCCTGCCGCCCCTGCCTCCACCTCCGGTTTTGCCCCCTCCTGGCAGCGGCAATGGCGCCCCTGTAGCCGTGGCTACCCCGATCCCAACGCCTACCCCTGACCCAGCTGCGTTTGCCCGCAGTGTACAGGTTTCCGGGATGATACAGATTGGCGGCGAGTCCTTTGCTCTGGTTTCTGGCCCAGGTGTCATTCCCGCTGTGGTGCAGGCCGGGCAAAACTACCAAACCGCCAAGGTGGCCGGAGTATCGGTGCCAGAGCGACGGGTTGTGCTCTCGGAAGGGGGAGAAACGGTCGTGAAGCAAATGGAAGACACCAGCGTGATTGTAGGTGCGCCCTAGCTTCAGCAGCAGCAAGACACCGACGGTAGAACGGGCTTATTCCAAGTAGCAGCCAACTAGCAGTAAAACAGTTGGCTGGCTTGATTCCCAACTCCCCCTTCCAGAGGGGCCGGGGGCAAGGGTCAGAGGCTACTTGAACGGGCTCGGAACAACCCTAGTTGGAAGATAGGAGTTGCCAGATCTCCAGATCCCGAGATCTTGGCGGCAAGGCCGAGAAGACTTCAAAAGCGGGGTTCGCTGCTGAGGCGGGAGGGCTGCTGTTTGAGATAACGCAAAAACTCCCGCAGCTCGGCGTCGCTTAGTTGGTGGCGAGATTTCTTCTGAAAGCGACGTTCCAAAAACTCTTGTCCTTCCTTGCGGCCCCAGCCAATGCGCTGCATCTCCACATCCGTTTGGGCAATGATGTCCGATAGGTCATCCCCATAGGCCGCCGGCTCACTTAGACCGGGCAGCTCTGGGGAACTTGGCTTTGCAGGGATCCCTATCGACTCGGGGGCTGGAGAAGCAGGGGAAGACTGAGCGTGTCCGTTGGCCAACTCAGGAGTTGGCAGATAAGGCACCCTGGCGGCAGCAGAATCCATGCCCAAACTCAAAGAGGAAGTGGGGCGACCAAATCCTGCGTGGTGGAGGGCGCGCTTCAAGGCAGCATCTTCCGCCTCTTCGACGGTGTTCGAGCCAGCCATGCCACTGCCCAAAACCGTGTTGTTCACCACCACCTGGGCTCTGACGATGTAGATCCCTTCTTCCACCCGCAACAGATCGGTGAGCAAGCTGCCCATGGGGTACCGCTCTCGAAAGTCTTGGATCATGTTGGCGTCAGAACCTGTTGCTGCTGAAGCTCTGACTACAAGCTAGCCCGAAAGTTAACTTGGCATCCAGATCTCAATCCAATCCCACCCTCAATATCGACATTGAATTGATATAAAGCGAGAGATCTCAACAAGAGGGAGCTGTCCGAGCAGATAACATCCCGGCTGGTGAGGGTATGCTATGGCCAAGGAATCCAGTTATATTAAGCAAGCGTCAACCCACGTGGCTGGCTTGGAAAACCTGAATTATCAGCAGCTCAGCCTTGACTCTTAGCTCTATTGTCGGCGCCAAGACAGATGGGGGACTATGGCCAGCGATACCATCGGGGTCAGCTCAGCGAGTTTGGGACGGGCAGCCATTCGAGAGCGCAACTACGGCACTGCTTTGCAGTTGCTCCGGCGAGCTTATCGTGCGGATCCCAGCCCAGAGAATGCCCGTTGGCTGGCCACTGCCTACGAGGAGGCGGGTTACCTTCAATTGGCCGCTCTGTACCGAGAATTGGCCCAAGAGGGCAGGGAGACTCCCAAAGCGATTCAATTTCAGGCCCCCAAACCTCCCAGCACCCTTGAGGAGCTGAAGCAGCCATCTCCTGAACCGCCGGATCGCAAGACCATTCCCTTGCCGCAGCCGATCCCACGCCCAACCCCACCCGCATCTCCTCCGGATCAGCCAATTTGGGTTTACAAGCCCACCCCCATCGATCCCAAAAGCATCAGCCGCCAAGCGCCCCTTCGACCTCAAGCTGCAGAGCCTGCCCCTTCCCCTCAACCATCGGCGGAGAGGGACGACTATCTGCCGGTTCAGCACGCCCCGGATTTGAAAAACCCGCAGCAGGGATCCCCCTTTGTGCGGCGACTGAACCAACTGCATCGCCAGTTTAAGGATCAGCCCACAGCGGAACTGGCGCTACAACTGGCGGAAGCCTACGACGAGCAAAAGAACTTTAAAGAGGCCCAGCGCTACTACCGAGAGGTTTTGGATCTGGATGACTCTTGGCTGTTACGACCGATGGTGCAAGAGCGCCTAGAAGAGCTGCGGCAACTGCAGGAGCCAACAGCCGAACAGAATCCTTGGGCAGATCTCTCAGCCCAAAACTTGCTCAAGCTAGGAGAAAAGTTGGAACGGGAAGGGGAAGTGGCTCGTGCCGAGCAAGTTTACCGGCAGATCCTGAAAATGGATGCCACCCTGGATGTCCATGCTAAGGCTCGCAAGGGTCTAAACCGGCTCTATCCCGACGGAAAGCGGTGATTTGCAGGCCACTCCATTCCCCTCACTCGGCGCAATGGGGAAGCAGCTCACCCTTCCCGAGGATCGAGGGCGTCCCGCAAACCATCCCCCAGCAGGTTAAAGGATAGAGAGGTCAGCACCACCATCAAAGTGGGGGCCAGCACCAGCCAGGGCTGTAGGATGATCACCGAAGCGTTGGTGGCCAGCGAGAGCATGTTGCCCCAAGAGGCATCCGGCTGTTGGATCCCCAACCCGATGAGGCTCAGCACCGACTCTGCCGCAATGTAGCCGGGCACCGCCAAGGTTGCCGAGATCACCACATAAGTGGCTGTCTGGGGCAAAATATGGCGCACCAGCAGGTACAGGGATCCCGCCCCGGCTACCCGCGCTGCCTGCACAAAGTCCCGCTCTCGCAAGGACAGCACCTGCCCACGAATCACCCTGGCTAGGCCCGCCCAACCCACAAAAGAGAGGATCACCACAATCACCAAGAAGCGCTCGGCATTGCTGAAGGGCACCCCGGTCAGCGGATTCACCTGCAACACCGCTGCCAGCGACACCAGCAGATACAGCGTCGGAATCGACATCAACACCTCTGCCAAGCGCATCAGGAGCGTATCCACCCAGCCCCCAAGGTAGCCGGATATGGCCCCCACCAGCAGGCCAATGGGGAAAGAGATGCCAATGCCCACCAAGCCGATAAACAGGCTGACGCGCCCGCCATAGACCAAGCGACTGAAATAGTCCCGACCTTGATCATCGGTGCCCAGCAGGTGCAGCCGTGCCACAGGTGGCTCTTCGCTGATTTGCGATCCCACTTGTCCTGCTTCTGCAACAGGCCGCAGCGGGACGGTGCCGAACAGATGCCGATTGGAGGGGATCAACCCCAACCAACGGTAGGGAGTACCGGCCACAAACAAGCGGATCCCGGCTGGACGGCTGGTATCCACCAAGAGCGGGCGTTCTCCCGTTTCCAGATCCACTGGCCCCTGGCGGGTTGGATAAACGTGGGGCCCAATCCAAGCGCCCGATTCATCCCAAAAGTGAATGGCGGTGGGCGGCAGAAGGGATCCCCCCGGTTGAGATTCCAGTGGGCTGTAGGGGGCAACGAACTCGGCAAAAATGGCGCAGGCGTAGAAAACAAGAAGAATGTAGGCTCCTGCTTGGGCCCATCGATTGCGGCGAAGCCGTTTCCACCACTGCATAAGGCAGAGATTCCAGTCGAGTCCAGTTGAACCAAATGCCAGCAGTGTAGCTGATCGTGTCTTGTTCCAGTTGCAGAGAGGGCTGCAAGGTGTCACCGATTCATGCTGGCAGGACGAGTCCCTTCCCCAGTCCAAGACAAGCTCAGCCTGCCAAGGAATAGCTGGGGCTGTAGAGGGCCGTCATCTCCATCCGCACCGCAGCAATCGTCTGGGGCAGCACCCCCACCAGCCGTGCCAAAATGTCATCGGGCAATTGGCTAACCAAATCCGCAGAGAAGAACTCCTCTAGGCTGAAGAGCAAAATCCGCGCCCGCTGGGCCGGCAAAGGATTGTCGGTGATTTGCTGTAGCCAACGCATCCAGTGCAGCCGCTTGGCATAGGCACTTTGCCGCTCTTGGTGGTCTTGCGGATGCAGCAAAACCACATCCCCAATCGGGACAACGCCGCCGGACTCCACATCCAAGGGCCCCCCCACCGCAGCGCCTGGCCCGGCAAACTCAGCATGAAACGTCTTGCAGATGATCAGGGCGTTGTGCCGCTGGGGATCCACCATCAGCAATTGCCCACTGCTGAGGGTTCGAATCAGCTGGCCAGGCTCAACTCGCTGAACCAGACTACGGCTGGGGGGAAGCTCGCTCATAGATCTCAGGATATCCTAACCTTCCCTTGCCTTACATGGTATCTTTAACTTTCTCAGAGTTGCTTGACGCAATCTTCATACTGAGCCCTCTATCGAGACTTTGCATGAGACTTTGCATGGTGAGTATTGCCAGAGGGTCTTCTTCAGGCTGCCGCTGGGCTGAGGCTGATCTTGCCGGTAACATGGATTCTGGTGTCTCCAGCTTGGCATCGGCCAATGCGACGGGCGTAGGGGTAGCCGGCACTGTGCAGCTCTTGCAAGAGGTCTGAGGTGTAGCCGGGATCCACCGCCACCAGCAAGCCCCCGCTGGTTTGGGGATCTGCCAGCAGCAGTTGCTGCCACTCGGGCAGGGATTCTGCCTGTACCCCCTCATAGCCCTGCCAATTGCGACGAGCCGCCCCTGGAAAGATCCCCGCCTCTGCCAGCGAGAGCGCTTCTGCCAAAAACGGAATGGAAGCCAGATCCAAACTGGCCCCCACCCCCGAGCCGCGACAGACTTCCAGCAAGTGTCCCACCAGGCCAAACCCTGTTACATCCGTCATGGCGTGAACTTGCGGTCGCCGAGCCAGTTGCGAGCCGATGCGATTCAGCTGGGTCATCACCTGCAAAACTTCCGCGTAGCCTGCCGCACTGAGCTGACCCTTTTTCAGAGCGGTGGTCATCACCCCGATCCCCAGCGGCTTGGTCAGGATCAGATCGTCCCCGGCTTGGGCCGTGGCATTGCGGCGAATGTGGTGTGGATGGGCCAAACCTGCTGCCACCAAGCCGAAGATGGGCTCCGGCGAATCGATGGAGTGCCCCCCTGCCAAAGGGATCCCGGCTTCTTGGCAAACCTGGATCCCTCCGGCCATGATCCCTTGGATGGCCTGCATCGGCAGGGTATTGACCGGCATGCCCAAAACTGCCAAAGCCAGAATGGGAGTGCCCCCCATCGCGTAGACATCGGAAAGGGCATTGGTCGCCGCGATCCGACCAAAATCCACCGGCTCATCCACAATCGGCATGAAGAAATCGGTGGTCAAAATTAGGGCTTGGTGGTCGTTTAGTTGATAGACAGCCGCATCATCGCTGGTTTCAGCTCCCACCAACAAAGCCGGATTTGGGGAGAGCAGGGGCACATCCTTAAGAATTTGTTGCAGCAGGGCCGGGGCAATTTTACAGCCGCAGCCACCGCCGTGGGAGTACTGGGTGAGGCGAATGGGAGCATCCATAGATTCAAGAAAAGGGAAAAAACATCAGCTGACTTTACTGTAGCGGCATCTGCAGGCAGTCGAGAAATGGACACGCTGAGTTAAGGTTAAAGGGATCCCACTATCCATAGCGTTGCCATGTCTTTTGTTCCTTTGCATCTCCACAGCGAATACAGCCTCTTGGATGGTGCCAGCCAATTGCCGCGTCTGATCGAGCAGGTGGTGGCTATGGGTTTGCCGGGGCTGGCCCTGACGGATCACGGTGTCATGTATGGGGCGTTAGAGCTGGTGAAACTGTGTAAAAGCAAAGGGATCACTCCAATCATCGGCAATGAAATGTATGTAATCAACGGCGATATCCGCGACAAAAGCCGCAAGTACCCCAAGTATCACCAAGTGGTTCTGGCCAAAAATACCCAGGGCTACAAAAACTTAGTGAAGCTAACCACCATTTCCCATCTACATGGCATTCAAGGGAAAGGGATTTTCTCTCGCCCCTGCATCAACAAAGAGTATTTGGTGCAATACAAAGAAGGGCTGATCGTCACCAGCGGCTGCCTGGCAGGAGAAGTGCCTCAAGCTATTTTGCAGCGGCGGCCAGAAATTGCCCGTGAAGTTGCCGCTTGGTACCAAGAGCAGTTTGGGGATGATTATTACATCGAGATTCAGGATCACGGTTATCAAGAAGATCGCTTTGTCAATGTGCAGTTGGTGCGCATCGCCCGCGAATTGGGGATCCCGATCATCCTCACCAACGATAGCCATTTTATTTCCTGCTGGGATGTAGAGGCCCACGATGCGCTGCTCTGCATTCAAACAGGCAAATCCCTTACTGAAAAAAATCGCCTTCGCTACACTGGAACCGAATACCTGAAAAGCCCAGAAGAGATGCGCCGTCTCTGCCGTGACCATTTGGAACAGGAGGTGATTGACGAGGCCATCGCCAACACCCTGAAGGTGCTGGAAAAGATCGAGGGCTATGACCTATTTGGGGAAATGCGCATGCCCGACTACCCGGTTCCACCGGGCCATTCTGCCGATAGCTATCTCACAGAATTGGCCTGGCAGGGGCTGGCGAAGCGCTGCGGTGTTGCTCAGCCGGATCAGATCCCCCAAAACTACCAGGAGCGCCTGCGCTTTGAGCTGAACATCATCCAACAAAAGGGCTTCTCCAGCTATTTCCTGGTGGTCTGGGACTACGTTCGCTATGCCCGCGAGCAGGGGATCCCGGTGGGGCCGGGGCGAGGCTCGGCAGCAGGATCCCTGGTGGCCTATGCCCTACAAATTACCAACATTGACCCGGTTAAATACGGCCTACTGTTTGAGCGATTTCTCAATCCAGAACGTCAATCGATGCCGGATATCGATACGGATTTTTGCATCGAGCGGCGGGGAGAGCTGATCGACTATGTGACCCGCAAATACGGCCAAGAGCGAGTCGCCCAGATCATCACCTTTAACCGCATGACCTCTAAAGCCATTCTCAAAGATGTCGGTCGAGTCTTAGACATTCCCTACTCAGAAGCCGACAAAATGGCGAAATTGATCCCGGTATCCCGAGGCAAGCCCGCAAAATTGGAAGAGATGATTGGCGAGAATACTCCCGCTCCAGAGTTCAAAGAAAAATACGAGAAAGACCCAAACACCCACCGCTGGATCGAGCTGGCACGTTTGTTGGAGGGCACCAACAAAACCTTCGGGGTTCACGCTGCCGGTGTGGTGATTGCTAAGGATCCCTTGGATGAGATCGTGCCTCTGCAGTACAACAATGAAGGCCAAATTATCACCCAGTACTCGATGGAAGATATCGAGTCTTTGGGCTTGCTGAAGATGGACTTTTTGGGTCTGCGCAACCTGACGATGATTCAGCGGGCAGTGGAACTGATCCGAGAACACAATGGCGTCAATATAGATCTGGATAACCTACCCCTAGACGACAAGAAAACCTACCAGCTTTTGGAAAAGGGAGAGCTGGAAGGGATCTTCCAACTGGAATCTTCTGGCATGAAGCAGGTGGTGCGGGAGCTCAAACCTTCCAACCTGGAAGATATTTCTTCAGTATTGGCCTTGTACCGGCCAGGCCCATTGGATACGGGAATGATCCCCGACTTTATCGATCGCAAGCACGGTCGCAAACCGGTAACCTATGCCCACGAACTCCTCAAGCCCATTCTTCAGGATACCTACGGAGCCATCCTCTACCAGGAACAGATCATGCGCATTGCCCAAGACATGGCCGGATACACCTTAGGCCAAGCCGATCTGCTGCGGCGAGCGATGGGGAAAAAGAAAGTCTCCGAGATGGAGAAACACCGCGAGCAATTTGTGCAGGGGGCAGCCAAGCGGGGTGTAAGCCAAGAAGTTGCCACAGAATTGTTTGATCAAATGGTTGCTTTTGCCGAGTATTGCTTCAATAAATCGCATTCTACTGCCTATGGGTTGATTACTTTTCAAACAGCTTACCTCAAGGCCAATTACCCAACGGAATATATGGCAGCCTTGCTCTCTTCTGTGGGGGGAGATCAGGACAAGGTACAGCGCTACATTACCTATTGCTTGTCAATTGGGATCCAAATTCAGCCGCCGGATATCAACCGTTCTGGAATGGACTTTACTCCCCAGGGATCCAGCATTTTGTTTGGTCTGGGGGCAGTGAAGAATGTAGGTGAGGGGGCCATTCAAAACATTTTGGCTGCCCGTCAAGCTGATGGCCCCTTCACCTCTCTGGCGGATTTTTGCCAGCGGGTGGATCTGCGCATTGTTAACCGTCGTGCCCTGGAGGCCCTGATTTGTGCGGGCGCTTTTGATTGTATTTCTGGAAATCGTAAACAACTAATTGCCGATTTGGATCCCATCCTCAGTTGGGCAGCGCAGCGAGCCAAGTCCAAAGCCATTGGCCAAGCCAGCTTGTTCGATCTACTGGGGAGCAGTGGCAGCGCCGGCAATGGATTTGTGGAGGCTCCGCGTGGGCCGGTTACCGAGGATTTTCCACCCCAGGAAAAGTTGAGGCTGGAACGGGAACTGTTGGGGTTTTATGTCTCGGATCATCCGCTGCGGCGCATTCAGGAACAAGCGCGGCTACTGGCCCCCGTCAACCTAGCTGACCTGGGCGGCTGTGCAGCCGATGCCTCTGTGGGCGTTCTCGCCCTGGTGACTGCCATTAAAAATGTCACAACCAAGAAAGGGGATCGCATGGCCATTTTGCAACTGGAAGATCTCACCGGCAGTTGTGAAGCGGTGATCTTCCCCAAAACCTATGAACGTTTGCGCGGTTGCCTGGAGGTGGATCAACGGCTATTGGTTTGGGCCAAAGTGGATCAGCGGGATGAACAGGTGCAACTGATTGTGGAAGATTTACAACCGATTGAATCTGTTAGTTGGGTAACGGTGGAGATCCCTCTCGACTCTGCTGGGACACTGGAGGATCGATACCGTTTACAGACGCTAATCGCTCGCCAACGCTCGGAAATTAAAGAAGAAAATCGCATTCCTGTCGTGGCTGCCATCACCGCCCATCCCCATACCCTTTGGGTGAGAATGGGATCCCAATTTTGGGTTAACAATGCCCAAGCCGCCGTTGAAGCCCTGCGTCAAGCCGGCTACACCGCCCGCAGCGAATCGCTGCTCTCTCCATAGGCATGGCAGAGAAAGCTCCGGCAGCAGCAGGAGAAATTCAACGGAGCTGTTTCTCAAGCCAAGCCCGCAACTGGCTCACCGTCAGCCGAGGGGAAGGACGTGGCAAAGGTCGCTCGGGATCCCCTGCCAGGGTGAGCACGGGAACTTCCAGTTGGTATTGCTCCCACCAACTCGGGTTGGAGGTGATGTCGCGGACTTCCAGATCACGGATTTCGGGGATCTGCCGCAACTTCTCCACCAAGCTCTCGCAGAGGTGGCAGCCGGGTTTGCTGTAGAGAATCAGGGGGGGCCAAGGCACAGCGGATCCCTAGCGGGTGACGGTGCAGGCCAGCCGACGGTGTTGTAGGGAAGGCATCTGCCGCCTGACCAACTGGAAACGCTCTGGGTTAATTTCAGCAATGGCCACCCCCGGTTTTTCGCCACCCGCATCCGCCAAGATAGTCCCCCAGGGGTCCACGATCATGGCATGGCCGTGACACTGTCGCCGCTCGTAGTGGGTGCCCACCTGGGCGGGGGCTATCACGTAACAGGTGTTCTCAATGGCCCGGCATTGCAGCAAAACCTGCCAGTGATCCCGACCCGTGTAGGCCGTGAAGGCGGCAGGGATGAGCAAAATCTGGGCGCCGCGATCCACCAGGGATCGGTACAGCTCTGGAAAGCGTACGTCGTAGCAGACCGACAAACCGAGGTTCCCCAGTTGCTCTTGCTCGCAGGTGACCACCTCATCTCCGCTGACCACCGTGTTCGACTCGCGGTAGGTATTGCCGTCGGGCAGATTGACATCGAACAGGTGGATTTTGCGATAGCGGGCCAGCTCTTTGCCGTCAGGGCTGTAGAGGGCAGCGGTATTGTAAACTTTGCCCTGCCCGTCCGGCACAGGATACCCTCCTCCCAAAATAAATACTTGGTAACGCTGGGCCATCTTGGCCAAAAACTCCTCCGCCCGCTCCGCAATCTCAGGAGCAAGGCGGGCTTTCTCGGCTTCCGGCCCCATGAAGGCAAAGTTTTCTGGTAGCGTCACCAGCTCGCATCCCTGGCGCACTGCAAAGTCGATCCACTCTTCCGCCTGCTGCAAGTTGCTGGCCAGATCGGGAATGCTGGTCATTTGAATGGCGGCTGCCAGATAAGAGCGCATAGACGGAAACTCCAAAGGATGCTAAAGGGGATCCGGCCGGCTAGCCGACCAGATGCCACCAGCCGAAGGCAGGCCCTACAAATCGGATCACCACCCAAATGATGGCCAGGAGAATGATGCCTGCCCAAGCGCCACGGGTTGTCCAATTGTAGATGGCGCGAGCTTGCCCTTTGGTGAGGGGAATATCCTTGAGGTTGGGAAACACCAGCTCTTGGTCGGGATCTTGGCTGATGCGGGTTTTACGGCGCTTCGCTTCGCCCATGGGGTGGCCTCCAAGTTCTTCGCTGGGGTGGCGACTTTTATCTTAAGGTTTTCTGTCTGGGTCACAAGACTGGGTGGATATCAATCTGCATAATAATCGCCTATTTACGCCATCAGACCACGCCAATCCATCCCTAGCCGGAAATCCACAAAGGGGATCCCTGGTGCTCTTGGGGACGATTGCCATCCTCTTCGGTAATGGCCACAGCCCGCACCCATTCTGTAGATTCAAACACCGGCGGTAGGCGCAGCTCCTGTTGGCGATTTCCTGTTTCATCCACCGGAAAAGCTGCCACGAGAACGGCCCCCGCCCTATCGGTGGTAAAGGGCGCCTCCGGTTCCAGCACCACCCACAGGGCATAGACCCGGCCTTCCGGCAAAGGCGGCAACCCTTGGGCCACCAATCGCCCTTGCAGGCGCTGGGGATCCACCTCAAGCTTGACCGAGCCGGCCAGGTTCTCCGCAGTCGGCTGCAATTCATAGGTCAACACCTCGCCAGGGATCCCTTGCGTCTGGGCTAGCTGCAGCCTGCGCCACAGGTAGAGGTTCCCCAGCCCCAAAGCGACGATCAAGCCTGCGGCCACCGCCCCCAAGCCCCGTTGCCAGAGACGGGATCCCTTGGCAATCCAGGCGGGGGTGCGCATTGGTTGGGCTGCCTGCTCCGCATGTGCCTGCAACAGAGAAGCCCGCAGGGCGGGGGGAGGTTGCTTTTCCTCCACGCCGTAGGCTGTCTCCAACGCCCGTTGCAAAGCCTGCAGTTCTCGGTGCAGCTCCGGGCGCAGCTTGAGCAATGCCTCCAGCCGGTCGGCCTCTTCCGGGGAGAGATCCCCCAGCACATAGCCTGCCAGCCACAGTTGCAGTTCTTCGGGAGACACAGATTCGGCTTTCATGAGGGGCCTCCCAACAACTCGCGCAGCCGCAGCAAACCCCGCCGGGCTCTGGCTTTGACCGTTCCCAAAGGCAGATCCAGTTGCTTGGCAATTTCCGTTTGGCTCATGCCTTCGTAATAGGCCATCTTTAAGACTTGCCGTTGACTTTCGGACAACTCGGCCAAGGCCGTTTGCACCTCGGCCACCCGTTCCGCTTGGGCCAACTGCTCCAAGGTGGGATCCGCAGCAGGACTACCCTGCAATTCCACTCTGCCCTGTTCCAGGGAGCGCTGTCGATTCCGCCAAGAGCGCAGCCGATCCAAACAGCGAGAGCGAGCCAAGATGCTCAGGTAGGTGCGCAGGGATCCCCGTCTGGGATCAAAGGAGGAACGAGCCAAGTTCAAAAAAATATCCTGGGTGAGATCTTCGGCTTCGGCAGTACTGCCCAGCATTTTGCAGGCAATTCCGTACACCAAGCCGGCATGTCGGTCGTAGAGAATGGCCAGAGCTTGTGACCGGCCTGCTTTTAGAGCCGCAAACACCTCTGCATCGGTTTTTTCCTGCAGGGATCCCTCAGCTTTGTCGCCCTCGATCTTCATGAGCGGGAAGAGGAAACGGGATGGAAGAGAGAGAGAAACTGCAGAGGCACAAGCATCGCCCAGAGTAATCCAAGCAGGGCAGCGGCTCTCATAATTTATCGTCTGCATAGGCGGAGGTCAACCCCGAGCTAAGGGGAGATAGAAGACCCAATCCTGAGCTGGGATCGGGCCGGGTCAAGGATCAACAGCAGCAACGATCTCAAAACGATTCCAACAATTGGTTCCAAATCAATGAATCCAAAACATTGATTAATGTTGATTAACCTTGATTTAGATAGGCAAATGGGAATCGGCTTTCCTAGAGGGCGGCCAAGCCAAAGAACGGCCCACCCGGCAGGGTGCCCAGGGATGTGGCCCGACCGGTGTTTAGGTCAATTCGATACAAGGTGGAGCCGCCGATGGCAAAGCCGGTATCCACTCCATCAGCAGTACGGATGTCAAACCCACCCATAGGGCCGAAGTTCACCCCCAGAGGGCCAATGGGCACCTGAACCCCATCGTTGGGGGGTTAACAGCAGCTGCTGTTTTTATCATCGTTTATTTGAGCGGTTCTAGGTTCACGGCAAGTTGACGGCAGCTACGGTTTTTGTTACCACCGATCTAGTTAGCTTTGCTAGCTCTACCTCAAGTTCTGGGGGAAGTCGCGCCTGTGGAGATTCCTCTGCCGGGGTTGGGTCAAAAGCTCAGCTAGGTAAGGGTCGTAGAAGCAGGAAGCAACCGGTTGTTTAGTTCATCCTGGGCGGTGAAATAAACGACCATGAGTTGCGGAACGGTTGAAGTCCATGCCAGAAAGCATGCCCGCCGTAAAGGGCGCTGACAGGGTACTGGCTACGGTAGCGGCACCGGTCTGCAAGTTGATGGTGTAAAGGATGCTGGTGTCGGTGACTCCATAGAGCAGTCGGTTGGCAGGACGCACATCGATACCAATAAGGCTGCCGTTCACTCCTGTTACCGTCAGGGATCCCTGCACAAAGGCATCGGCAGAGCGGATGAAAGTGAGGCGGTTGCCGCTGCTCAAAGCCACCAAATCCGCTTGGGAAGGCATCATCGAAGACGAAGTGCTGCTGCCACAGCCCAAGAGAGCAAAACTGCCGGCTATCACAGATGCTGCTACAAAGCTTGTGTGTTTGTGCATTGAACAGGCTCCTCAAAAGATCGACAAACCATCAAAACCACTGACAGACAAGCCCCCCTAAACCACAGAGCCTGTGGCTGCAAAGCGCTGCAGTGAAAACTTTTTTGCCCTCAACCCAGAGAACTCTGCGATTCCCTCTGCCTTGTACTGAAGGCAGTTGTTCTCCGCGATGTCAGCGCGTGGGGCGCGTCTGTAGAAATTACTCAACTCCTGGAAACTCGGATGCCTGGGATCCAAGCTTTTTGGCCCAGACTTTAACTGGAAGCGCTGGTGTAAAAGCGCAGGGCAAAGCGCCAGAAGAGATGGGATCCCCACAACAGCCCCGCCGCCAGCAGAGCGGATCCCAGCAGCCACGGCCATTGGGCTCGCCCCAGCAGGGTCTCCGCCGGGATGGTGGTCAGGAAAGCCACCGGCACGACGAAGGTGAAAAACACGCGGTAGGCCACCGGATAGGCCACTATCGGAAATCGTCCTGCCTCTACTAGGCCCCGCAGCACCTCGGTGACGTTGTAGATTTTGACAAACCAAATGCTGGTGGCTCCCAACATAAACCAGAGGCTGTAGAGGATGATCAGCCCCAGCAGCAGAGGCAGCAGCCCCAGAGCATAGGCCCAAGCAGGCAAATGGAGCTGGATCCCGGCGTAGAGAATCAGCAACAGGCCAAAGCCGATATCCACCAGGCCCCAGGGGGAAAACACCCTGGCCGACAGCCAAAACTGGCTGCTTATTGGCTTTAGCAAAACAAAATCCAAGGTGCCTTCCTGCACCTGCTGCACAATGCGATTGAGGTTGACGTTAAAGAGACTGGCCGACACCCCCTGCAGAATGGTGAACACCCCCAACACGATGAGGGCTTCCGGCCAACTCCAACCGCCCAGCCGGTGCCCCTGCTGGTAAAACAACGACAGCCCAAACAGAGCGGATCCCAAGCCACCCAGACTGCTGAGGCTGGCAAAGAAAAAATTGGCACGGTACTCCATTTCTGCCGCGATTGAGGTGCTCCAAAACAGCCACAATATCCGCAAATAGCGCAGCACCTTGGTTTTCTCCAATCTCAGCTTTTATCCCACTTGCGGTAACAGCGGGCGGTAATGAAATAGGGGTGAAACACCTCCAAAAAACAGCTTTGCAGCACCTGAAAGAATTGCTCTACCTTTTGCGGGTCGTCCAGGTGAAAAGGAAACTCGCCGTTAAACCCCTTGAAAAAGTACCAGTTGATCAAAAGCTTACCTGACGGCTTGAGCCAGTCGTAAAACTGCCGCAACTGCGCTGCCGGATCCGCCAGATGTTCCACCACATCGAAGCAGATGACCGTGTCAAAAAAGATCTCTTCTGGGAAGTTTTCTGGACAGTGGATGCGCTCGGTTAAGCCCAGCTTTTCCGCCCGCCATTGCACAAACTGCCGATGGATGGGGTTGATATCCCAGAAGATCACCTGATCCACCGCTGCGCAGAGGGCCGCCCCGATAGCATGGGTGCCGATGCCGCCGCCAAAATCCAACACCAACCCGCGGGCATGATCCGCCACCAGGCGTAAGGTATCGCCGATGTAGTCGGTGCTGCTCAGGTGCCAAGCCGCCAAATCCAGCAGATAGGCGGATCTCACCTGATCCCGATAAAACGCATCTGCCCGATCCCAGCCAAAGTCTCGCCGCCCCAACTCCGCCAATTGCTGCTGCCCTGCCCGCAGTTTCTCCCGCAGATCGGCAGCCCCAAGGCCCAGGAAGGATCCCAGATGGGCTTCTAGGTCAAAGGCATTTTGCCAGTAGCCGCTCAGAGCAGGTGGGATGGGGGGCACAGGAGGATTCAGAAGACTGGTTGGGTTGGCTTAGGCAACAGTGAAATCCTCTTCCTCTGGCTGAGCCAGGTTTTCCGGGTTCGGCTCCGTGTCTTTATTAAAATCAAAGGTGGATGGGGATGTAGAGCTAGCAGCATCCAGAGGCTGCAATAACTTGGCTAGGGTTTCCGGGCTGAGTCGATCCGTTGTCTCCACAATTGCTGTTACGTTCGGCCCAAACCTTATCTTATCTAGGAGCTGAAGGCGATGGGACAAAACCCGTTTTCCGTTGACGAATAGGCCATTGGTGCTGGGCCTGGATCCCGGCCTGCCATCGAATACCATGTAGCTGTACTGCAGGGATCCCTGTGCAGTTGGCCCTGAACCTGGGATGCGGATGAGGGAAGCGTGTTTCCGAGAGACGCAGGGATCGTAAAGGCGAATATGATTGTCTTTAGACCGTCCCACTGAGTAATAGATACTATCCAGAACAACCCCCCTCTGCCCCAATCGATCCCTGAAGATCAAGACCCAGTGAACAGGGACAGGCTGAGTACTGCAGCGAGCAGAAGAGGCCATGATGAATCAAGCTGCACCTAGAGTCGCTGGTGTCAACAAAAGGGAAACTCAATGAAGGTGGGTAGTCACTTAGCTCTTAAAGGCCAAAGCAGCAGCTGCTTTCCCCATTATAAGTAGCCATCCCCCTGAGTCCAAAAGCCCAAGTTCAGCTAGGAGTAGGGGTGTTGCCGAAACAGAAACCGGCCCAGAAAACCCATTCTTATTGGTCTAAGATGCATCCAGAGTTACCCCGTTTTGGGGAAGAACCCTGAGAGCTCAACTCTCGGCAGGCTGGCGAGCAGTCTAGCATGCCCAAAGTCTTTTAGACTAGAGCGCAGGGAGGTAGGTTGCAGGTTTGGCTTGGACAGGAGATCATAGAGTTTCGTCGAAACCCAAAGCTCCCATTGACAGCGTGACGGTGGAACACAAGCACATTCAGTTAGACAGTCGGCCCGTTGGCCTGAACACAGCCACCGGTACCATCAAAGCCCAGTTGGACTTGCTACTGCTGGGGTTGGAGTCCCTGAGCGGAGAAAGTTCCGAAGCGGTTCTGGCCGCAGCCAAAGCCCTCAACTTGGAAGAGCAGATTGGCGACCGGGTGACCCTCTGGCGACTGCGCAATGCTAACCCCTTGCGCCGCAGCAGCGGTGGGCGCAAAAAGGTCGATATCGAAGAGGCCCGCGCCCTGGTGATGGTGATTGCCTATCTGGCTGCTCAGCAACAAGCCCGTATCCGCAGCACCTTGGAGCAACTGGAAGCCGCTGTCGATCAAGAGCTCAGCCCCTTCCGTCAGCCGCTGGTGGGAGATTACTTGGATGAATTCCTCTCTCACTACCGCAGCCGCATGGTGGATGGGGACGTGCGCGATGAGAATAGCCTCACCGAGCTGGCCCTGCGCATCTTGATTGAGCTGATGTTCTACAGTAGCCCGAAAGGCGCTCAGCGCCTGTGGAAAGCCTTGCTCAGCCGTCCTGAGATGGATTTGCCTGCCGGCAGCGATCTGGAAGAAGAGGGGGTAGCCCACAGCTCCGGCCCCGATACCTCACCCTCTTCTTGAGGCAGTTTTGTCAATTATCGCCTCTGTAGCCCTCTACCCGTGTTGTTCGCCCGCAGTTGCCATGCCCAGCCTCACCCTGATTAGCCACACCTATCAACAACCCACTTCTACGCTGACTGTACGGGGAGAAGCCCCTGCCGATTCCAATTCTTCAGACTCCTCTGCAACGCCGCCGCTGCAAGCCATCCAGCGCAGCTTCGAGTGTCAGTTGGAAATCCGCCAGGGGGAGACAGTCAAAACTTTACACGGCGATAACGTTTGGCTCAACGATTTGATCACCGTAATCGACCGCTACGTGGGATCCCACTTGAGTGGGGAACCCAAGGGAACCTTCAGCGGTACCGTTGCCATCCGTCCGCTTGATTTTATTTTTCATCGTCTCACGGTGCGCCAAGGGGAAGATCGCATCGCGCAGGTGGATTTGTCGATGACGCAGTTGTACGACCTGCTGGAGAACCTCTCCCAGGTGGCGGATGACATTCCCCAACTGGCCAATCTGGGAACTCCGGTGACGCGGGCTTGGTATCGACAGCCCACTGGGATCGCGGCCCTGCTGGTGGGAGGGATCGCAGTTGTGGCCGGTGTTGGGATCTGGGCCAGTCGCCCCCCTAGGGATCCCACAGCTTCCCCTTCCCCGCAAGAGCAGCTCACCATCCCTGCCTTGACGGGTCAATCGCAGCCTTTGGCCACATCCCTCCAAGAATCTGACCCAACAGCGGGAAGAGAGGCAGCAGGGGCGGATCCCCTTTCCCGTCTGCGAGACATTTTGGCAGAGCAGTGGCAGTCTCCCCCCGATTGGCCAGAGAGCTTGGTCTACCGGGTAACGGTGGATAGGACGGGATCCCCCCTGGCCGCCGAGCCGGAGGATGCGCTGGCCCGGGAGCGCCGAGCCGAAACCCCCTTTGCCAACCTGCCCGATCTGACACCGGATCCCTTGCCAACAGGCGCACAACAGTTCCGCGTCAGCCTAGAGCCGGGCAACCAGGTGGAAGTAACCCAGAACAGGTAGGCATCCCGACAGGCCAAGCTGGGGTGGGTCAGCACTATAGTCTACCTAGGGATGTTATCGATAGTCACTTCAGGTTAGGGTGAGACCCGTGGGCCACTGAGAACAGCTCTCTGGCCCCCTGCGTTCAACGTTTTAGGTGTTGGGTGCATTGTCCCAGTTTGAATCGAAATAACCCTACTTTCAGGGCCAGGGGATTAGAGGAAGCGATCTGACCCTGGAGGATTAAGCCGGAAAGAGAGAGACCATCCAGTTCAGACAGCCAAGGCTGCCGCCAATGCCGAGGCGCAAAGGCTCTACTGATCGCATCTGAAGGGTTTAATCGGCTTCAGACAGCTAGGGCAATGAGGACAAGAGGATAAAGTGGAAGAGTTCCCTCTATATCGGATCGCTGCCACTCTATGACCGCAACCATCGAAGTGCCTAAGCGAGGCTTACCTGTCACCATCATCACAGGTTTTTTGGGCAGTGGGAAAACCACCCTTCTCAACCACATCCTCAACAACCAGAAAGGGATGCGCACAGCGGTGCTGGTCAACGAGTTCGGCGAGATCAGCATCGATGCGGAGCTGATCGTCTCCAGCGAAGAAGACTTGGTGGAGCTGAACAACGGCTGCATCTGCTGCACCATCCGGGACGACATCGCCGAAAGCGTGTTGCGGTTGATGGAACGTTCCGACAAGATCGACTACCTGGTGGTGGAGACTACGGGATTGGCCGATCCCTTGCCGGTGGCCCTCACCTTTTTGGGGCCAGAATTGCGAGATCTGACGCGGCTAGACTCGATTATCACCCTGGTAGATGCCACCAACTTTGCCCCCGATCTGTTCAACAGCGACGTGGCCTATAGCCAAATTGCCTATGGAGATGTGATTCTCCTCAACAAAATCGATTTGGTCGAGGAAGCCGAGATCGAGCGTCTGGAAAAACGCATCCGCGAGATCAAAGAAGATGCCCGCATTTTGCGCACCGTCAACAGCGCAGTTCCCCTGGAGCTAATCTTGGATACCGATTTGTTTCAGGCCAGTTCCTTGCCCCAAGAAGAAGCCCATGATCACGACAGTCACGACCACCATGACCATGAGCACGATCATGACCACCACCACTCCCATCACAGCCACATCGAGGCTGACGGCTTTAACTCCCTAGCCTTTGAGAGCGATCAGCCCTTCTCTTTGGATGCTTTCCAAAATTTTCTCAACGAGTTGCCCGATGCAGTCTTTCGTGCCAAAGGGGTGTTGTGGTTCGAGGAAAGCCCAGAGCGACATATCTTTCACCTCAGCGGTCGGCGCTATACCCTCAGCAGCGATGAGTGGCCTCGCCAGCCCAAAAACCAGTTGGTGCTCATCGGTCAGCGGCTCGATACAGCCCGGTTGCGGGAAAAACTCCAGGCCTGTATTGCCCGTCCGGCCACGCGGGGTCGAGGGTTTGGTCGCTGAATCAGGACTTGGCGGCAGTCCAGGCTAAAGAAAGTCGGGCTACATTCCAGCACCCTCGATCATAAACCCCTGAGGTGATGGCGCACCCTCCATGTCCGACATCTTCGTGATGATCCGCAACCAGGCCAACAACGCGCTCACCTCCATCGATGGGATCCCTTTTCTCAGTTTCCTGGAGCGAGAGGGGCAGTTGATTGCAGAAGAAACCATTGAGTTGATCTATGCGGACGCTGGATTTGATGACCTGCCAATTGGAGAATACACTGTGGGGGTACGGCATGAACGGGTGGAACCCCCGAAAGCCACCTGCCCGGTAAGCATTACCTCTGAGGACGAGGTTGTTTTGGTAACATTTGTTTACCTTGAGCCCGAGCGGGTTCTGCTGACTATTCACGTCTCTGTGGAGAAGAGGTTGTAGCTATGACTGTCAAGGTCATCCCATCGCGCTCGATCAAAGCCTTTCGCTATCGGGTGTTCTGTTTGGGACAGGATCTCTGGAATGCCCGGGATCCGATTAGCCGTGCCAACCTTGCTCTGCAACTGGCGGATGCCGCTACGACTTTGGCCCGAATGGAAGTCCAAGCCGCTCAGCCCTTCAGCTCAAGCCCTTCCTATTCCCTGCCGGAAGCTGGCCATAGGTAGCCATCGATCCAGCCGGGAATCGAGGCCAGACGCAAGGGATCCCGCCTACTCCCACTCGATGGTGCCAGGGGGCTTGGAGGTGATGTCGTAAACCACGCGGTTGATGCCGGGCACCTCGTTGACGATGCGGTTGGAAATGGTGGCCAAGAGGTCGTAGGGAACTCGCGCCCAATCGGCGGTCATACCGTCTTCGCTGGTAACCAGCCGCACCACCACCGGGCAGGCATAGGTGCGCTTATCCCCCATCACCCCCACCGACCGCACCTCTGGCAGCAGCACGGCAAAGGCTTGCCAAAGTTTGGGATAGTAGCCGGAGCGGTTGATCTCCTGCCGCACGATCATGTCCGCTTCTCGCAGGGTTTCCAGCCGTTCTTTGGTAACCTCGCCTACAATGCGGATGGCCAGCCCCGGCCCCGGAAAAGGATGGCGGCCCACAATCTCTTCCGGCAGACCCAAAGAGCGGGCCAGTTGCCGCACCTCGTCTTTGAAGAGCTTGCGCAAAGGCTCTACCAGCTTAAAGCGCAGATTTTCGGGCAGGCCGCCGACATTGTGATGGCTTTTGATCTTGACGGCAATGCGTTCTCCAGTAACCGGATCCACATGGGTATTGGCAGACTCGATCACGTCTGGGTAGAGAGTGCCTTGGGCTAAGTACTCAAAAGGACCCAGCCGCTGGGATTCTTCCTCAAACACGCGAATAAACTCTGCCCCAATTCGTTTGCGTTTTTCTTCGGGATCGGTAACCCCCTGCAACTGCCGGAGAAACCGCTCCTGGCCATCCACGTAGTGGACGGGAATGTGAAATTGCTCTTGGAAAAGGCGCAGCAGCCGCTGGGGCTCTTCCTTGCGCATAAACCCTTGGTCGATGAACACGCAGGTGAGCTGGTCGCCGATGGCCTTGTGCAGCAGAAAAGCCAAAGTAGAGCTGTCTACCCCCCCCGAGAGGGCCAACAGCACCTTCTTATTGCCCACACGGGCACGTACCTCTCGAATGGCTTCCTCCAGAAAAGCTGCCGTTGTCCAGGTGGGCTCGCAACCGCAGATGTGATAGACAAAGTTGCGGATGAGAAAGGCGCCAGCCTCTGAGTGGGCCACCTCCGGATGAAATTGCACCCCGTAGAGACGACGCCTTGGATCGGCAATGGCGGCACAGGGGGTGTTGTCGGTAGAGGCCAAGGTGTGAAAGCCCGGCGGCAGTTCGGTAACCGAATCCCCGTGGCTCATCCACATGATGCTGTTTTCCGGCAGGTTGGTGAGCAGGTCGGTGGGATCCAAAATGTGCAGAGCGGCACGGCCATATTCCCCCTTCTGGGCTGCTTCCACCTTGCCCCCCAACTGCTGCACCATGAGTTGCATGCCGTAGCACACCCCCAGAACCGGGATCCCCAGGTTCCAAATCTCGGGGTCACACACCGGAGCGCCTGGCTCATACACCGAGTTGGGGCCCCCGGAGAGGATGATGCCCTGCGGTTGCAGTTGCCGCAGTTGCTCAGCAGTGGTGCGATAGGAAAGGATTTCCGAATAGACGTGGGTTTCGCGAATGCGGCGGGCAATGAGCTCAGAGTACTGGGATCCAAAATCGAGAATGACGATCATCTGGCGCTGCACTTCGAGGGGGGAAAGGCCGGAACTGGGAGGAGATGCAGAAGGGATCACAAAACCTGGCACAGTGCACAATAAAAAAGCCGGTCCAAGAGACTAGCTTGGCTATGGATACGATGGATACGAAAGAAACATTAAGGGCTCTTCCATGGTAACAGGGGTGGAGAGCTTGCACGCGGCTGCCTGCTCTAAAAAGCCTCTGTCAGGCTTGCCGAGAAAACAGCGCTTCTCGGAGGAGTCTCGCCGAAAAACCGCCTGATGAGCCCCTGAAAAAGCTGGCCACCGGCTGGGCATGACTCCCGCCAACAACGCAATACAGAAGCCAGATGACCTAGCAAAGTTAAGACTTATGATCGTGAAGGAGCGCTCCAGGCCGGTGGGGGTATTGGTAGGGATCCGCAGTGCCATTTTTTTATGTCGATTGTTGCCGAGTCCTTTCAAACCTATCTGCGCCGCCGCCGTCGTCTTCTAGCCCGCCGTCTCAAGCGACAGCAGGGCTGGGTCGTGGTTTTGGCTCTGCTGGCTTTGTACTTGCTCAGTTGGGATGCGCTGGGCGAAGAGGGGTCACTATCGCACCTGTGGAGGGGACAACCCCTGTGGCTGGTGGTGATCCCGCTGTTGGGGGGAGGGCTGTACAGCTTGGGCGCCGGGGTGATCTGGATGCTGCGCCAGCGCTGGTCTGCCCAGCTGTTGGCCGAGATGATCAGCTTGCCCCATTTGACTTTGGCTGCCCTGATCTGGCTGGGGTTAGCCGTTTGGGGAGAGCACCTTTCGCCTTTCCTGTTGCGACAAAAAAACCAATTGTTGGCGGGCCTGTTGATCAGTTGGCTGTTGGCCCAGGGGTGGAGTTTTTTCCAGACAGGTTGGGTAGTAGAGGCTGGGCAACTGTGGGCCGACTATCTGCAGGAGCTGCGCGGTTCTGTATTACAGCCCTGCTACCAGCGCCTGGAAACCTGTCGTCTTTCGCTCCATCTTTACCACGCCATTTGGCAAGACCTGCAACTGGAAGAACTGGAGGCCCAGCACCTGATTCAACTGTTGTCTGAGTCGTTGCTGCCGCTGACCCTGCCGCTCAAGATCTATGCTCAGCGGGTTCACCATTGCTGTCAGCAGTTGGCAGCCCTGCTGGCGCAAATGCAGGAGCGGGTAGAGCGGTTGGAGCAGGTGCTTTTGAATGTAGAGCTGGAGTTGGCCTCTCATCAGTTGCTTCAGGCTCAGCCGCAGCCGATTAACTTGCTGGCGGAAGATTGGGCCAGCTGTCAGGAGCTGGATTTGCAGGAGTTGGTTTGCTTAAACCAAGAGCTGCTGGGCACCGACCGTTCTTTGCAGGGCTTGACCCAAGAGCTGAAAGGCTGGGCCGACAGAGCCATCCCCGCTGGATTGAAACTGGGATCCCTGGGATGAAGAAGGCTGACGCTTCTTCCTCTGAGCCCCCACAGCTCAAGACGCTGTGGGAAAGCTGGCTGGCGGAGCTGGGTTGGCAGCCTTCTGAACAGCAGCAGCAACAACTGCAACAGCTCTATCCGCTGGTGATGGCCGGAAACCGAACCCAGAACCTGACCCGCATCACCGATCCCATCGACTTTTGGGAGAAACACCTGTGGGATTCGCTGCGGGGCCTACGCCTGCTGGGATCCTGGGAGGCAATCCAAGCTCAGCCCTGGCGGGGGATCGACATCGGCACCGGGGCAGGGTTTCCAGGGATCCCGGCCCAAATTGCCCTGCCCCAAACCCGCTTTACCCTGCTGGACAGCACCCAACGCAAGATTGCCTTTGTACAGGACACCTTGCAAAGGCTCTCCCTCACCCAAGCGCGGGCAGTGGCTCAGCGGGCCGAAATTTGGGGGCAAGACCCGCAGGAACGGGGCAGCTATGATATTGCTCTGGCCAGGGCCCTGGCCTCGGCGGAGACCTGCGCCGAGTATTGCCTGCCTCTGCTCAAGGTGGGGGGACGCGCCATCCTCTATCGCGGCCATTGGACCGAGGCAGAAGCCCAAACTTTGGAGCAGGCCCTTGAGCTCCTGGGCGGAAAACTGATCCATGTAGAAGCCTTCACCACACCCCGCAGCCGTGGGGTGCGCCACTGCCTATTGCTGGAGAAAGTGGCCCCCACGCCGCCTCCTTATCCCCGCTCTCCCGGCACTCCCAAACGCCAACCGTTGGGCCAAAGCAATCGCCCATGAAGGTTAGGATACTGAGTTTCCATCTTGCTACAAAAGTTCTCCCAATTCTCGGACAAAAAGCTGCAAGGATAGCTTTGCAAATGCCATTGGGAAGACTTAAGATGTGGTTGGCATGAGGTTCGGATTGAGCGAATGGTTTAACCAGGTGAGCCTCCGAACTGAACGCTAAAGGGTAAGGTTCGGAGTTTGCTACACCATGACCATTTTTGTGGGTAACTTGTCCTTCAAGGCCAGCGAAGAAGACCTGCGGCTTGTGTTTGCCGAATACGGCACCGTTAAGCAAATTAAGCTGCCAGTGGATCGGGAGACTGGCCGTAAACGGGGCTTTGCCTTTGTGGAGCTGGAAAACGAAGCTGATGAGCAAAAAGCCATCGACGAGCTGGATGGCGCTACTTGGATGGGCCGGGATTTGAGGGTCAACAAGGCGTTGCCTCGGCAGGCCGGTGCAGGCGGCAGTCGGGATGGCCGCTCTTCCCGCTTCTGAGTTGACTACCTACCGCTTTCTACCCCCTCTCAGATGAGGTTCGAACCAGGGATCCCGACCTGCGATCCCTGGTTTCTAGCGCGTTCCTGAGAACACTCTGCCCAGAAAGGCCAGGCTAAACCAGGCGGAGGCCACCAGGACGATGGCCGGGCCGGAGGCCACATTGAGGTAGTAGCTGGCGTACATCCCCAGCAGGCTGGCGCTCACCCCAAATAGGGATCCCAACAGCATCACCTGGTGCAATCGAGGCACCACCAGATAGGCGGTTGCCGCTGGCGTGATCAGCATGGCCAACACTAAGAGCACGCCCACTGCCTTCATGCTGGCCACCAACGTCAGGGAAGTGAGCACCATCAGCCCCCACCCCAGCCGCTCGGTGGGCAGGCCGGCTGCTTTGGCCCCCAAGGGATCGAAGCTGTAAAAGGTCAATTCCTTGAAGAAGAGGGCCACTAACCCCAACACCAAAAGGGTGATGCCCACCACTGTCAGCACATCGACAGCATTCACCCCCAGGAGGTTGCCGAAGAGGAAGTGGTTGAGATCGATGCGAGCCCGCCGTTGGATCAAAGTGATCAACAGGATCCCCAAGGCAAAAAAGGCCGAAAAGACGATCCCCATGGCTGCATCCGGCTTGAGGGGGCTGGCGGAGCGGATCCATTGGATCAACAGGGCGCTGAGGAGACCGGCCACAAAGGCTCCCACAAACAGGTTGAGGCCCAGCATGTAGGCAATGGCCAGGCCCGGCAGCAGCGAATGGCTGATGGCATCCCCCAGGAGGGCCAAGCTTTGCACCAGCAGATAGCTGCCCACCACGGCACAGAGAATGCCGACGGCCACCGCCACCAGCAGAGCCCGTTGCATGAAGGCAAAACTCAAGGGATCCGCCAGGCTGTGCCAGAGCCATTCCATAACGTTGTTGACCTCAAACTCTCCCTAGGCAGCTGAGTCCAGCAGCAGGGCTCGGCCATAGGCCCGCTGCAACACCGCTGGCTGCAACACCTCCCGCGGGGATCCCTGGGCAATTAAGACACGGTTGAGGAGGAGCACTTCGTCGAAGTAGGCCCGGGCCTGCCCCAAATCGTGGTGCACCACCATCACGATGTGGCCGGCATCTGCCAGCTCCCGCAACACCTGGAACAAAATAGCTTCGCTGGGCTGGTCGATCCCGGCAAAGGGTTCGTCAAGGGCGTAGATCTCCGCTTCTTGCGCCAAGGCCCGCGCCAGGAACACCCGCTGCTGTTGTCCCCCCGACAGCTTTCCAATGGGGCGATCCCGGTAGGCCCCCATCCCCACCCGCTCCAGGGCTTGAGCAGCCCGCTGCTGCCCCTTTTTCCCGATGCGGCGAAACCAGCCAGCAGCTCTCACCTGCCCCATCAACACCACATCCCACACCGTGGCGGGAAACGACCAGTCGATGGCCGAGCGCTGGGGTACATAGGCCACTTGCTCTCCCCACAGCGCTTGCCCACCGTAGCGCACTTCCCCCCGTTCCAGCGGCACCAACCCCAGCAGCGCTCTGAGAAACGTACTTTTGCCGGCTCCGTTGGGCCCAAGGATGCCCGTGAGGCGGCCCGGCGCGATTTCAGCTTGGATCCCTTGCAGCACCTGCAGGCTGCCGTAACGCACCGTCAGATCCCGCACCACCAGGGATCCCCTGGCCGGACCAAGAGGGAGAGGAGGAAGTTGCTTTTTCATTTTGTTTTCATTTTCGGTAAGTCCAGTGTACCCTAAAGGGACATCTAAACCATGAAACGATGATCAAAAGTCTTGTCTTCCTTTGGGGGCGGCGCCGTTGGGTAGCAGCCTTCGGCTTGGCAATAGGACTCTGTCTCGCTGACGGGAACGGCAGTTTTCTGGCCTTGGCCGGTTCGGGATGGGCGCGTCCCCGCGTTGTGGCTACCACTACGTTGATCGCCGATTGGGTAGAGCAGGTGGGCCAAGATCGCATCCAGCTCACCAGCCTGCTGCAGCCGGGGATGGATCCCCACATCTACGAGCCGGCACCGGCGGATGGGATGGCCCTAGAGCGGGCAGACTTGGTGTTTTACAACGGCTACAACCTGGAGCCGGGGTTGATGCGCCTCATCGAGGCCACAGCCCAACAGGCGCGGCGGGTTGCCTTGGCCGAGATCCTCGATCCCATCGTCACCAATGAGGAGGATGGGATCCCCACTCCCGACCCCCACGTGTGGGGCAATGTGGAAAACGTCATCCTCATGGTGGAGCGCATTGCCCAAGAGCTAGCAGAATTGGCCCCTGGCGAGGCGACTTTTTTTCGGGCCAACGCTGCCGCCTATCAAGCGGAGCTGGCAGAACTGCACGCCTGGATTGACCGGCACATTCAAACTATTCCCGCTCCCAACCGGGTTCTGGTGACCACCCACGATGCCTTTGCCTACTACACCCAAGCCTACGGTCTAAAAATGGGGGGATCCCTTCTGGGGATCAGCACCGAAGAACAGCCCAGCGCCCAGACTGTGGCCCGGTTGGTGGCCGAGATCCGCGCTCTACAGGTGCCGGCTGTCTTTGCCGAGACCACCCTCAACCCGGCCCTGATCCAAACGGTGGCCGCTGAAGCGGGAGTCAAGGTAGCGGAACAGGAGCTGTACTCCGATTCTTTGGGGGAAGCAGGCAGCGGTGCTGAAACCTACATCGCCATGATGCGCCACAACACCTGCACGATTGTGGTAGCCCTGGGCGGATCCCCTGAATGCTCTTGAGAAGCTGAGTCGAGGCAGGAGGTCTGAGTTTTGTATGATAGGGGCTCAGACCCTTGTTCTCTCACCTCTTCCATGCCTGCTGCCATCCATCGCCCGGCCCGCACCCTCTACTGTGGCGAAGTCCGCCCGGCCCACATTGGCCAGACCGTCACCCTCTACGGCTGGATCGACCGCCGCCGCGACCACGGGGGGGTGATCTTTCTGGATTTGCGGGATCGCTCTGGCATTGTGCAACTGGTGGCGGATCCGCAGAAAACTCCGCAGTCATATCCACTGGCGGGGGAAGTGCGCAACGAATATGTGGTGCGGGTAACGGGAACTGTCCAGCAACGGCCCCCCGACTCCTTCAACCCTCGCCTGGCCACCGGCGAGGTCGAGATCTACGCCGAACAGTTGGAAGTGCTCAGTCCAGTCGGCAAGCAGCTCCCCTTCAGCGTCTCGGGAGAAGAAGCAGAGGAAGTGCGAGAAGAGATCCGCCTGCGCTATCGCTACCTGGATTTGCGGCGGGAGCGCATGTCCCGTAACCTGCAACTGCGCCACCGGGTCATCCAGGCCATCCGCCGTTTCCTAGAAGACGAGGAGGGCTTTGTCGAGGTGGAGACTCCCATTCTCACCCGCTCCACCCCAGAAGGGGCCAGAGACTACCTGGTGCCCAGCCGCGTCAACCCCGGCGAGTGGTTTGCCCTGCCGCAGTCGCCCCAGCTCTTTAAGCAGCTGCTGATGGTGGCTGGCGTGGATCGCTACTACCAGATCGCCCGCTGCTTTCGGGATGAGGATCTGCGGGCGGATCGGCAGCCGGAGTTCACCCAGTTGGACATGGAGATGAGCTTCATGGATCAAGAAGGGATCCTGGAGCTCAACGAGCGACTGATCTGCCATATCTTCAAAACTGTCAAAGGGATCCACCTGCCCCGTCCCTTCCCGCGCCTGACCTATGCCGAGGCCATGGCCCGCTACGGCTCCGACAAGCCTGACACCCGCTTTGGGATGGAGTTGGTGGATGTTTCGGAGGTGTTTCAGGGATCCCGATTCAAAGTCTTCGCCAAAGTGCTGGCTGAGGGCGGTTTGATCAAAATCCTGCCAGTGCCCGGCGGCGATGAAAAGATCTCCAACACCCGCATCAAACCAGGCGGGGATCTGTTCAAGCTGGTCACCCAGTATGGGGCGGGCGGCTTGGCCTTTATCCGGGTGCGGCCCGACAGCCTCGATACCATCGGCGCCCTGAAAGAGAGCTTGAGCCCCGACCAGGAGAAGCGGTTGCTGGATCTCACCCAGGCCAAGCCAGGGGATCTGTTGCTGTTTGGAGCAGGGCCGGCGGCGGTGGTGAACGAATCTTTGGGACGGCTGCGGCTGCACCTGGGCCAGGAGCTGGGTTTGATCCCAGAGAACGCCTTGAATCTCCTCTGGATCACCGACTTTCCCATGTTTGAGTTCAACACCGAAGAAAATCGCCTGGAAGCCCTGCACCACCCCTTTACCGCCCCCCACCCCGACGACTTGGCCGACCTGAAAACGGCGCGGGCCCAGGCTTATGACCTGGTGTGGAACGGCGTGGAAGTAGGAGGGGGATCCCTGCGGATTTACCAGCGGGAAATTCAGGAGCAGGTTTTTCAAGCGATTGGCCTCACCCCCGAACAGGCGCGGGACAAGTTTGGCTTTTTGTTGGAAGCCTTTGAGTATGGCACCCCGCCCCACGGCGGCATTGCCTACGGCCTGGATCGGCTGGTGATGTTGCTGGCCGGGGAAGATTCCATCCGGGATGTCATCGCCTTTCCCAAAACCCAGCAGGCGCGATGTTTGCTCACCGGCGCTCCTTCCAGCGTTGAGGCGAAGCAGCTCAAGGAACTGCACGTGGCTTCCACCTATCAGCCCGGTTGAGGGAGGTATCTTCCAACGACCACGGGTGCTCGATGATTTCGGCACGGGTAACAGGGCTGCGGAGATCCAGCAGACAATATTCCTTTTCAACCAAAAGGACTTTCATTGTGGAAGCCGGGCCTTTTTAACGGGAGTTCAGGAGTGCCTGGGATCCCTTCTCCCAGCCCCAGCTCCCACCTGTGGGAGGATAGAAAGGAATACACCCCTACTTTTTTTGCCATGCTACAGCTGACGGGAAAGAAAGCCTTGGTAACCGGCATTGCCAACGAGCGCTCCATTGCCTGGGGCATTGCTCAGCAACTGCACAAAGCGGGGGCCAGCCTAGGGGTTACCTATCTGCCGGACGAGCGGGATCGCTTCAAAACCAAAGTTCAGCAACTCACGGATCCCTTGCAGCCAGATTTTCTCCTCCCCTGCGACGTGCAAAGCGATCAGCAGATCAGCGATCTGTTTCAGGGGGTAACCGAAAAATGGGGTCAGGTCGATATTCTGGTTCACTGCCTGGCCTATGTCAAAAAAGAGGAGCTGAGCGGCAACTTCAGCGATATCTCGCGGGAGGGGTTTGCCCTGGCCATGGATGTGAGCACCTACTCCCTGATTGCCCTCTGCCGGGCTGCCAAGCCCCTACTGAGATCCGGCAGCAGTGTCCTCACCTTGACCTACTTGGGAGGAGTGCGAGTGGTGCCCAACTACAACATGGCTGCCGTCACCAAAGCGGGCCTGGAAACCTGTGTCCGCTACCTGGCTGCCGAGCTGGGCCCTGCCGGGATCCGGGTGAACGCCATTTCTGCCGGCCCAATCCGCACCTTGGCCTCATCGGCCATTTCCGATTTTCATGCCATGCTGCATGCTGTGGAGGAGAAAGCTCCCCTACGGCGCAATGTCACTCAAATAGAGGTGGGCAATGTGGCGGCTTTTCTGGCCAGCGACCTGGCCAGCGGCATTACCGGCCAGGTGATCTACGTGGATAGTGGGTATAGCATCCTGGGTTTTTAAGCGCTTTGGGATCCCTTGGGGATGGCTCCGGCATGAATCGCTTCTCACCCTTGCAGCGGTTGCTGCTCACCTGGATCTTGATCGTCATCAGCGGCTGGCTGGCCATACAGGTGGGTCGGCTGTTTGGGCATTTGCTCACCACCATCCTGACAGCGGCGGTGCTGGCCTTTTTGCTCAACTACCCGGTGCAGGTGCTGCGGCGCTATCGGGTCAGTCGAGGTTTGGCGGTCACCCTGGTCTTTGCTCTCTCGGTGGTGCTGCTGGTCTTGGTGGGGATCGCCGTGGTGCCGGTCTTGGCCAAGCAAGTGGTGCAGCTGGGGGCGCGGATCCCAGAGTGGGTGGACACCTTACAAAATTGGCTCGACCAGATTAGCCTTTGGGCCGCCGAGCGCAACATCAACCTTGGCCAGACGGAGCTGGTCAATACCCTTCTCAACCGCCTGCAGGCCAGCGCCGAGAAAATTGCCGGCCAATCCCTGGATCTCCTTCTGGGTACGTTCAACCAGGTGATCGACTTGGTGCTGGTGCTGGTGTTGGCCCTCTACATGCTGCTCTACGGGGGCCAGTTCTGGCAGGGGTTGCTCAGCCTCTTCCCCAAACCTTGGGGGCCGCGCATTGGCGAAGCCCTAGCCCTCAGCTTTCAGAACTTCCTCATCAGCCAGTTGGTGTTGGGGTTCATCATGGCCCTGATGCTGGTGCCGGTTTTTGGGTTTTTGCGGGTACCTTTCGGGCTCCTGTTTGGCCTGCTGATCGGCCTGCTGGAGGTCATCCCCCTGGTGGGGGGGGTGATTGGCATTGGGGCGGCGGCGGTGTTGCTGGCCTTTCAGGACATTTGGCTCAGCCTTAAAGTGGTGCTGGTTTCCCTGATCGTGCAGCAGGTGAAGGATCGGGTCATCGCCCCCCGCCTGATGGGAGAGCTGATCGGGCTAAATCCAGTGTGGATCTTGATTGCCCTGTTGGTGGGGGCGCAACTGGGGGGCATCCTGGGCGTGATCGTCGCCATTCCCCTCAGCAGTGTGGTGAAAAGCCTTTACGAGATCGCCCGCTCTGCCGACCTGGCCGCCGAAGATGGGTTGGGTTCCGGTGTAAAAGGATCCCCGCAAGGGCTCCGTCCGAGTAGCGCCAACGGCGAACCCCGCCGGGATCCTACCCTGCCCAAGCCGGAGACCCAGCAGATCTAGCTGCTCCAAAAGGGAAGAGGCTCTGCCCATGCGATTCAGGCGATCGCGTTAACCGGCAGGCAAACAGAGGCTTAATCCTGGTAAGCCCAGTTGCTGGGCTATCGATGGCCACCCTTGTCCTCAGGGAGAGGGGCTGGGGGTGAGGGCCTCATCCTAGCGAATCTTGCCCTCGATAAAAGGCACCTCCAGCACTTTTTCGTGGTGGATAGGGCCGTGGCCGAAGTAGCCTCCCTCCCCAAACAGTTCGCCGTGATCGGCTGTAACCGTGATGTAGGTGTTTTTGGGAACCAGGTCGAACAGCTGTTCAAAGATCCCATCCAGGTAGCGCACCGCCTGGATCTGTCGCTGCCGTAGCTCTTCCAACTGGGCCGAATCGAAAAAGGGGATCCCGTCCTCTTCTCCTTCATCCAGCCGCTTCAACACCCCATTCACCCCCGAGATGCGGGGCCACAAGCTGGGATCCTCATCGGGCAGCGCGTAGGGATAGTGAGTTTCGCCCACGTTTAACAGGTAAAAGCTGGGGCGATCCGGCTCGAAGCGCAACTGTTCCACCATGGCCGCCATATCGTTGTGCTGGGGCATGAGGCGGTAGGAATCGAAATCCCGATTCAGCAGCGTGCTGGGGTTGAGCACCGGCATGGAGACCATGGCGTGGGTGGTGTAGCCCAGTTGATGCTTCAGCAGCGTCGGCAAATAGAGATGAGGCAGCAGATGCTTGAACTCAATGGGTTGCCGGGTGCCGAGCCGCTCGTTGTAGCGCAGATAATCTTGCTTGTAGTGCTCGGACGCAAAAACGTGGATGGGGCTGGTGTGGGGCAGCAGGCCCATGAGCAGGTTGTAATGGGCAGGGGCCGTCCAGGAAGCGTAGCTCCAGCGCTTTTCCAGAGGGCCCAACTTCAGCAAGTGCTTGGGGTTGGCCGCCAGCAGGCTGTCGAAGCGGCAACTGTCTAGGACGATGAGCAGATAGTTGTTCTGTCCCCGCGGTTCAGGGCGGGGGTCGGGCTCAGACGCAGGAGCGGCAGACGATTTCCACCAGTTTAGGAATCCCATCCTTCCTCCTCCTCGTCGGCGTAGGGCCGCTGGACAATCCGCCAGTTGGGAGCTGCTGCCGCATCGTCGTCCTCAGGAGCGGGATCGCGAATGCGTTCCGGCGGGATATTGGAATAGGAATAGCGGCCTGCTTGGGGATCCGGCTCGTACTCCGGCAGATCTTGGGGCAAATAGTGGTCGGGGGGAATCAGCTGGGCTTCCAAAAAGCGAACTCGGTCGCTCAACTGAGTTAACTTACGGATTGCCTGTCGCTGGAACACCCGGTCGTGCAATCGCCAGGAGCCTACATACAAAAATCCCAGCCCCATCCCTGCCCCATAAGAGGCCAATAGCACCAACGATAGAGGAAGCGGGGATCCCGATTGCCCACCCACCACAACCCTTGCCGGGGATCCCCAGTTTTGGATGAGGAGAACGAGCAGGCTCAAGATCCACAAGCCCAGGAGTATGAAGCGAAGGTTTCTGATCGCGTTAGCGGGACGAAATTCTTGCATGGCCTCAACCCTACCCTTTATTAGGCTACCATTCTTCCCTTTCTCCACTGGCCTGGCAGCAAAGACGCTGGAAGCTCAAGCGGAGTTGTTCTCAACAGCCATTAGCCCTCTCCCTAAGGCGCGCTTCAGGGAGACCCCGGGGCGGAAAAAGTCGTTTCTAGCCGCCTGTATCTCTCCTCCAGGAGAAGGACTTGGACTGTTGAAGCTCGCTGCAGGAGCAGGTTTGCGGGTATGGGCGGTACAAGATTCGAACTTGTGACCCCTTCCGTGTGAAGGAAGTGCGCTACCACTGTGCTAACCGCCCGTAGATACCACTCTAGCAGCTATCGACTAGAGCAGGATCTCTATATTACCACGTCAGCGATTGAGCCAGAGGATTCGGATCGGCATGGGAGATGGCTAGAGATAGCCGGGATCCGGCCTGAGGGCTACAGTAAGGGTCAGGGAGCTGTGGGGTGCTATGGCCTACTCACCGACCGAAGAGGCAATTGCTCTGCTCATTGATTTGGCAGAACGAGGCGAGATCGATCCCTGGGATGTGCAGGTCATCGAGGTTATCGATCGCTTTCTGGCCCGTATGGCTCCCACCAGCAGCAGCCATGACCTGTCTGAGTCGGGACAAGCCCTGCTCCACGCTGCCATGTTGGTCTATCTTAAGGCGATGGCTTTGGCAGAACCAGAAGCAGAAGAAAGTGAGCCCAGCCCGGTGGAGGTAGAAGTGGATCCCTGGCCAAGCTGGTCTTTGGCGCACTTGGATCGCGTGTTGCAACCCAGGGCAGCACCCCGTCTTCAACGTACCCGGCCCATCACCCTCAAAGAACTCATCGCCCACCTGCAAGAGCTGGAAACCCTGCTGGAACACCAGCCCGAAGCTGCCCCAAAGCCGCTGGCCCAACGGATTTCTCGCCAGCAAGCGCTGTCGGCCATCACTCAGCTAGCCCACCCGGAAAACCTTTTGGAAACCACCGCCGAGCTAGAATCTCTGCTGGCTCAGCTTTGGCAGCAGGGTCTGACCCAGATCAGCTTTGTCGATCTCCAGCAACACTTTTGCCAAAAAAGCTATCAAAACGGCAGCAGCGGGACCATTCACCCCATTCAAGTCTTCTGGTCATTGCTGCTAATGGCTGCCCGCTCTCAGGTGGAGCTGTGCCAAGAGGAGTTCTACGGCCCACTGACCATCCGACCCTGCACAAGTAAACTACCCGGCTCCGACCGCTAAGCGGTACGGAGCGGGCTTTCAGTAGCCCTGAGCCTGCTCTGCTCTACCAGAGAACAAAACAAGCCCGTTCGCGAAGCGAGCCGTAGGCTTAACCTCTAGGCTGGTTTACGGCAGCCCCCAAGAGCGCAATTACGTTTGCACCATTCAAGTCCGCATCTCCTTCCCATCCACAGTGCCCACACTTGAACGACTTGCCACTGCGATAGGATTGCGCAGGGTCGGGATGGATGTGCAAACACCGGTGACAGGTCTGCGACGTGTAGGCAGGCGGCACAAGAACCAGAGAAACCCCTGCAACTCTCGCCTTGTATTCCAGAAACTGGCGTAGCTGGTAGAACGCCCAACTGTTGGCCCTGCGCCTTTCGGTTTTGCTGCGGGGTTGTTGATTGACTCTTTCCCGGATCCCTGTCAGGTCTTCCAGAGCGATAGCGCTGTTGGTAGCTTTTGCCCTGGAGACAATAGCTTTGGAGATGCGATGATTGACCCACGTTTTTGCTACGCAACGCTGACGCGACTGAAAGCGTCTCTCCTTGCCAGACAGCCGTTGCAGCAGTTGACGGCATCTGCGCCGCGAACTGCGTGTGCCCTTACTGGCTTTGCGTTGGAGTGCCGCCCTCAACCGGGAGTAGTGGTCTCGGACTTTGTTCAACTGCTGTCCATTCCAATTGTCCCCGTCTGATGTATGAGCAATATCCGTCCTTCCCAAATCCACGCCCAGCACTCTATCCGTGCCTTGCGGTGGGCACGGTTCCGTTTCCACACAGATTTGAATGGAGTAGGAGCCGTCTTTACGCTTGACCAGAGTGGCGGATTTGGGATTGGAGCCCGCCAGCCGTTCTCTCTGGTAGCGGCCAATCGCCAGCTCAAAGTGCTCCCGACCCTCCACCGTGGTCAGCGACACCGTCCAGTCTTTCTCGCGAAACGAAAAGATACGGGCATCGTAGGTCGCAAAGCCTCTCTTGAACGCTTTGACCGGACGGTTTTTCTGTCGGGCAACTTTACGGGCGCCGGCCAGCCGTCTGCATATCTGTTGAGCCAAGTTACTGGACAAGCCGAACCGGGCACGGATTTCGCGGTAGCACAGAGACTGGAGCTTAACGGCGTTGGCGACTTTCTCCGGCGTGTTCTGGTTGACCCAGTTCAAGGCTTGGCCAAAAGCCTCCAAAGTCGCGTCCAATTTGGCGGCCTGCGACTGGGACACCTTGAGCTTGCAGGAGACGGTCAGGACTTGGGTCATGGTTCTATTGTGACTTCCGCATTCCTCCCGGCACTGACCCTACGGGTACAGTGCGGGGCTCCTGCGATTTCTAGCTGAGGATGTCAAGCGCTCTTCTGCGCCGCTCTGGCAAACGGAGAACTCAATCCGTGCCTTCAGCATCGTGCCGGGCACGATCCGCCCGTTTGAGATCTTCCCCACTGGAGCGCACCGGCAGCTCGGCAGGAGCCTCCCGATCCAGGTAGTAATCCTCCACGAGGCGCTCGCTGCTGGGATGATCTTCTCCTTCGGTAGGCAACAGTGGCGGATGCAGCAATTCAGCCGGAGGGCAGTCTTCTGAGGTGAGCAAATCTGACGTGCTGAGCATCCCCTTGGGAATGGTGGAAAGGCGCTGAGCAACAGCTCCAATGCTTTCCAGGCGAATCATCTCCTCCCAGGAGCAGATCTCCTCCTCATCTTCTGTCTCGTAGCGAACTAGGATGGTGTCCCCTTCGATATCGAGGATCTTGGCCCGTTCCAGCCAGCGTCCCTGATCCCGCAGATAGATCCACACATCCTTGCCTTCGCGGCTGAGTTGATAGATCCTACGATGAAGCACGGTCCCCTCCTGAAGTGAAAGATCCGAGTGAGTTGTGGGGGCTACCCAGCTCATCCCTCCATCTTAGCGGCTGGACACCGAGGCTGTATGCCTTTCCCGAGGCCAGACAGAGTCTCTTTAGGTTGGGTCGGTTTCGGCCAGAGAGACCCCTTCCATCGCCAAGGCTGTCTCCGCTTCTTCTGCCTGCACATCCCGCAAAAAGGATTCCAGAGAGGCATGGGCTTCCGCCTCCAGTTCTGCTCCGCCAAGGGTCATGCTCTCTTCCGGCAGCCAGCCCAAAAACGGCAGGGGCAAGAGGGTGGAAAGGTTGGTCAGGATCAGCAGCAGCCCCAGCCGGCTGAAATCGGTCTCCGTTACCCCCAGCCCATGCATCAGCAGGGATCCCAGCTCTTGGGAGAGAAACCCCGCCAAATTAAAGGCCGACATCAGCAGAGCAAAGAGGGTGGCCTCGATCCCAGGGGGGCAGAGGCGGGCGGCCAAGACCAACACCGGCATAAAGGCAATTTGTCCTGCCACCGTCAGCACCAGGCTGTCCCCCAAGCTAAACCAATGATCGTCGATACCCCAATCCCGGTTGAGGTGATAGACCAAGATAAGGCTGGTCAGGCCCAACGCCGCCGAGATCACCGTCATCCAGCCGAACAGGGGCCGCAGTGGGATCCGCCGCAGATACACCTGGAAGATCCCTACCCCCAGCAAACTGGCGATGCTGGTAACCAAGCGCACCTGACCCAAAAATTCCGGCCCAAAGCCGAGATCGTTGGTGACAAAGTAAAAAAGAGCCGCATCGGCGCTGGGAGTGGCCTGCCAAACGAACACAAACAGCACCGGCAGCAAAATGCTGGGTTGCCGCAGCGCCCGCCACACCTGCCCCACCTGTTGTTGCAAGGGATCCCAGCCCTGAGACAACACCACCGGTTGATCGGCAATAACCCAAGCTGCCAGAGCGATGAACAACGGCAAAAAGGCCGTCAGCCCAAACACCACCTGCGGCGGATAATGGGCTAAGAGCGCTCCTCCCAAATAGGCGGTGAGCAGGGATCCCAAGGCCGTTGCTCCCCAAGTTAAAGATTGCAGCGTGCCCGTCCCCGCCCAGTCACTGCCGTGTACCCGCTCCACCACCAGCGAATCTACGATTACATCCCCTACCGCCACCGCCAGGGATCCCAAAACCATCCACAGGGTGGCCAGACCAGCCGTCGGTGCCCACAGGGCCATCCCCAGCCAAGCCCCACACCCCAGAAGCCCTGACAACAAGAGGTAGGGACGACGCCGATAGCCCGCCACCGGTACGGTATCCGACAGCAGGCCGTAGAGGGGCTTGAGGATCCAGGGGCTCATGGCAACGCCCATCAACGCCGCCACCTGAGACGGGCTGAGGCCCAAGCTATCCTTCAGGTAAAAGCTGGTGGCCAGCCGTGCCAGCCCCACCGCCCCCTGCACAAAGTACACCAAGAGGATTCCGAACAATTCCGGCGTCCAGTGGATATCCCGCAGCGGGGTCAGGGTGGATTGGTGCAGCCGTTGCAGCAGAGGATGAATCATGAGCGGTCGCAGTGTAGCGAGATGTTAGTTGGTGCGGTGTTGCCTTGGCAACAGCAAAACCATAAGAATCTTAACAGTCTCTTCACCTTAACCTGTCCAACTGGCTTCCGGCTCCGACCTCCTTGGACGGGTTGCGCTTCCCAGCGCTCTTTCTGCTCAACCCAGCCGAGCTACAAAATCTACAAAATAATGAGGTCGAAATGAGGTCGAAAGCTGATCCCCGGGTGCTATGCCATCCAGCCAAGGGCGGGGATCCCAAGAAGTCCAGCATGCTTTCGTCCCATGTTGACCGGCCCAACCCCACCTCGGCGGCACCTGAACCCGCAACTGCAGCAGCAGGCAGGGCAGTAGAGACGGGAGACAAAGGCATTCCGAAGCTATGATGAACAGGGATGGCTCTGAGTTTCTGCCTACATCTTTAACTGGGTCTGTTTTCAGGCTGTGCTGACTGCTTCTTCTGCCGGTTCTGCGGTTGATGCCATTGCTCTTTTTGCTCCCCAAGTCTGGAGCTGGCGCGGACATGCCATTCGCTATGTGGTGCAGGGATCCGGATCCCCCCTGGTTTTGGTGCATGGATTCGGGGCTTCCATCGGCCATTGGCGGCACAACATCCCCGTGCTGGCTGCGGCAGGATACCGGGTCTATGCCCTGGATTTGCTGGGGTTTGGCGGCTCGGCCAAGCCTGCTCTCCCCTACACCTTGGATCTGTGGGCGGAGTTGCTGGTGGATTTTTGGCAGCAGCACATTCAGCAGCCTGCTGTGTTTATCGGCAATTCCATTGGTGCCTTGCTCAGCTTGATCATGGCCGCCCGGCATCCCCAGTTAACGGCAGGAGCAGTGTTGCTCAACTGCGCCGGGGGGTTGAACCATCGCTCCCATGAGCTCAGCCCGATTTTCCGCCTTTTCATGAGTGTTTTCACCGCTCTGGCGGCTTCTCCGGTGACGGGGCCGTTTTTGTTCGATCGGGTGCGGCAGCGGCAGCGTATTCGCGCAACTCTGGAGCAGGTGTACCGCAACCCCGCCGCCATTACGGATGAGCTGGTGGAGATTCTCTATGCCCCTTCCTGTGATGTGGGCGCTCAGCAGGTGTTTGCCTCGATTCTCACCGCTCCCCCTGGCCCAACTCCTGAAGCCCTATTGCCTCAGGTGCGCTGTCCGCTGTTGGTGCTCTGGGGAGAAGGGGATCCCTGGACACCCATTCAACGGGGCCGCGGCTTTCAAAACCACGTGCAAGGGATCGACTACCAGTTCTTGCCCATTCCCAATACAGGCCATTGCCCCCACGACGAGCGCCCAGAGGTGGTCAACCCTCTGATTTTGAGCTGGCTGCCCAGAGCCTTTGCGGCAGTCTAGCCTTTTTTAGAGGTTCCTTTGCCGGAGAGGCCCAACCAACCTCGGATTTTGGCCATCCAGACTTGAAGGGGTGAAGGCTGGGGACGGATCGCCACCTGGATCGGCTCGTCTTGGAAGTCCTTGTCCTTAAGGCGAAACCCAAACTCCAGGTCATCTTTCACCTTGCCGAGACGGGGAAACAGCCTGACGGCTGCTTTTTTGAGTTCTTCCTCGTTTTGGAAAATGGCCTGGTGAATGGCGCTGGAACGCCCCACTGCCAGGGATCCCACCGGCAGCCAAGGGTTGGGCTGGCCAGGCGCGGGCTGGCGACGGCGGGCAAAGATGTTGAACTCCGGCATCCCCTTGGCTTTCAGCTCGTCGTACCGTTGGGCGGCTTCCTTGCGCTTGGCAGTGTTGGAGCTGGCCGGTTTTTTCTCAGGCTTGGATTTGCGGAAACCCTTAGACTGACTCATACTTGGGCTGACGAGAGGGGGGATTTTTTGCAGCTTAGCGCAGATCGGATCCCCTTCTCTGCCGGGGATCCCTTGTCATCATTGTTCGTAGCCGGCGTGCTATACTTGTTGAGCCTCGGCGGGCGGTTAAAGGGGCCTGTCAGTCGGGATGTAGCGCAGCTTGGTAGCGCACTTCGTTCGGGACGAAGGGGTCGCAGGTTCGAATCCTGTCATCCCGATAGGCTTGAAGTTCACTTAGCTGTCAACTGGTAGTTTTTCGGGTCAGGGTGAGACGCCTGGGCTGCTGAGAAAAGCCCTACAAGCCTGTGCATTATTGCTCCGCAATGCTGACGCGAAGATGCGACGACGCGACCAACGTTTTGGGTGTAGGTGCAGTGTCCTATTTTGAATTGAAATGACCCTAATCTTGGAGTTGTAAGTGACGCAGCCAGGCATTGACGTTGACCCGAATTCGCTGCCCAATCTGTAAGAGGCGGTGCAGGTTTTCGGCAGAAATGTCTCGGCAGTCTTCTTGGGGCCAAGCTGGGCAACGCGGGCCAATTTGACGCTCCAGCGCTGTCAGATAGAGCTCTTGCAGGCGATCCAAGTTGATGGGCAGGCGCAGGTCTGCAGCCAATTGCAGCCATTCTTCCAGGTTGTAGAGCTGTTCGCCGAAGGTCTCCGGCTCAAAAGCGTGGGCAAGGTGCCACATCCCCCGCTGTAGGAGCCGATCCAGAACCCGGGCTGCCTCTTCCCGCCGCAACTGACACCCCAACTGCTCGGCCTCGCGCACAATTGCCCGCAATTCCAGCAGGTGATCCCGCTTGCCCTCTTCCATTTCCATCGCCCGCAAACTGGTCAACAGGCGTTGGTTGAGGGTGATCTGAGCGGCAGCCAACAACTCTTCCGGGATCGGCAGGCCGTCGGCCCGAAAGGCCATCAAGACCCCGTAATTGTCCAGGTAGGTTTGGCGGTAGAGCTGGGCCAGGCGGTCTAGGGTATCTTGAGTGAGCCAGCGCATCATCTGCTGCCGGTCTTCGTCGTTCAGGGCGTTCAGGTCGAAGGTTTCCGGCCCAAACAGATCTTGCAGGATCAGGATCATCTGGATCCGACTGTGGGATCCGGCCAGCAGCCGCGCTTTTATCTGCTCGTAGATGCGCCGCCCAGCAAACGGCTTGACGCCACATTGAAAGTCCCAGCCGCCGAGGTGGAGCACGGCGTAGATTAGATCGTGCTCTTCGCGGGTGGTGGGAAAAGTGAGCTTCACCCGCCCGATAGCCAGTGTCGACCCGCCTATCGTCAGGCGCTCTTGATCCACTTGATCCAGCACATATCCTTGGGAACGGGGGATCCCGTTAAACAGGGAAAACATGGCGTGCTGAGCCACCAGCCGTTGCGGGCTGATCAAGCTGGGGCGCACCAAGGCGCAATAGACCCCCTTGCCGTCTCTGTAGAGGTCGAGGTTGCTGGGGGCCTTGCTCAGGCGCTGCAAAAACTCCTCTTCTAGGTTGACATCCGCCACTGCTGCTGCCAACTGGATAGCCCGTGCCGCGTAGCGCAGGATCTGCACCCCTTCAGGACGGGATAGCTCCTCGAAAAACCAGCCACAACTGGTGAACATCAACTGGCTGTAGCGCTGCATCTCCAACAGACGCAAGACCTGCACCCGATCTTCGGCGGTGAGGCGGTGGCTTTGGTGCTCCTGCAAAAAGGCATCACAGCGCTCCCGATCCAAAATCACCTCGATGTAACGATCCCGCGCCAGCCAGGGATCCCGCAGGTAGGCTCTGGCCTCCGTCTCGTAGATCTCGGCCAGCTGATCCCGCAGCCAGTTGAGGGCCTCCCGCAGCGGTTGCCGCCAGCGTTGGTGCCACCCTCCCACCGCTCCGCAGCCACAGTCTCGCGACCACCGTCCTACCCCGTGGGCACAGCTCCAGGCGGTGACCGGTTTCAGTTGCACCTCCCAAGTGGGGGGATGTTGGCTGAGAAAATGGCTGTAGTTGCCCACCTGCCAGCCCCGGCGGGGAAATTCCTCGCAAAAGGCATAGGCCAGCGTGCGTTCTACACCCCGCTTGTGGTGGCCAAAAGTCTCGCCATCGGTGGCACAGTTGATCAGATAGGCTTCCCCCTCTTTGTCCGGGCGCAGAGCGGAACGGATCCGCTCCGCCAGAGAGTGGGTGCTGTAGACGATATCCCCAAAGCCCAAGTCACGGGAAATGGGGCCATCGAAAAAGAAAATATCCAAGTACCCCTCCCGATCGGGGGTAAAGCAGCGGTAGGGCCGACGGGGATCGATCTGGCCTTGGCTAACGTCGATCCACTCCGTTTGTCCCAAGGGGCGAATGCGCTGCGCTTGGCTGGGGGCCAAAATGACGAAGCGGATCCCACATTCGACCAAGGCCGTGACCGTTGCTGCATCAATGGCGGTTTCGGCCAGCCACATCCCCTGGGGATGGCGCCCAAAGCGGTGTTGAAAATCGGCAATTCCCCAGCGGATCTGGGTGTACTTGTCTCGCTCGTTGGCCAGGGGCAGGATGACGTGGTTGTAGACTTGGGCGATGGCATTGCCATGACCCTCCAGCCGCTCGGCGCTGAGACGGTCGCCGGCCAAAATGCGTTGGTAAACTTCAATGTCATGCTCCTCTAGCCAAGAGAGGAGAGTAGGGCCGAAGTTAAAGCTCAAGAATTCATAGTTGTTGACAATGCGCACCACCCGTCCTTGGTCGTCCAGAACGCGGGCAAAGGCGTTGGGGCGGTAACATTCCGCCCAAATGCGCTCGTTCCAGTCGTGAAAGGGGCTGGCGCTCGGCTGTCGCTGAATGCGGTTGAGGCAGGGATCCTCTCGGGGCGGCTGATAGAAATGGCCGTGCAACACCACGTACGGCCGCGCAGAGGAAAGCTCAGCAGCACCTGCCGGAGAAGGAGCCGCTTGCATCGGCGGGTCGGAGACCAAATCGCTGTGCCCTGACTGTGCCGCTGGCCTATCGGAATTTTTGGAGCCACTCGGCATCATGAGATTACACTCCTTTTAGAGGCCTCCAACTGGGTTACAGGGGAAGGCAATGTTAACTTAAGTTCATATCCATACGTTACAGCGATCCCCGATCTGCAACGGTGAATGTAAAAGATTCAGTTGGAAATTTGACAGGGAACAAACATCGGTCAGTAATCTTTGCGTTTTCCTCACAACAGAAGGGATCCCGGGACTTAGCGGGTGGGGGCCGATCTGCCGGTGGCCATTTCCCACGCCGAACAACCCGTTTGAGGTCAGGCCCCCATTGGAATCCCGGTGGATCCCCAGCTCGAACTCACATTCCGGTCCAGTGCCACCAGGCCCAGCCCAGCCCCACCAGCAGCGCCGTTATCCCATAGAGGGATCCCACCACCTGCACCTCCGACCAGCCCCCCAGCTCCAGATGGTGGTGCAAGGGCGACATGCGCAACAGCCGTCTGCCTGTGCCGGTTTTGCGTTTGGTGTATTGGAAGTAGCCCACCTGCAGCATCACCGACAGCGCCTCGGCCACCAGCACTCCCCCCATCAGGGCCAAGGCCCAGAGCTGATCCCCCAGCAGCGCCAACCCGGCCAGAGCGCCCCCCAACCCCAGGGATCCGGTATCGCCCATGAACAGCCGCGCCCGGTGGTGGTTGTGAACCAGGAACCCCAAGCAGGCACCGCTCAGGGTGAAAGCCAACACCGATAGCTCTGGATCCCTGTGAAGGAGCCCCAGCCCAATCAGCAGGATGGCCACCACCCCTGCCGCCAAGCCGTCCATACCATCGGTGAGGTTTACGGCATTATTGGTGCCCACCAACACAAACAGGGCCAAGGGCCAGAACAGCCAGCCCAGAGAGAGGGTGCCGATTCCGGGCAGCGTTAGGGTTGTCGGGATCCCCTGCCAGGCCAGGTAGACACAAAACCCAAGGGCGACCCCCACCTGGAGCAACAGCTTGTGTTGGGGAGACAACCCCTTGTTGGATTGCTGCCGAATTACCAGCCAATCGTCCAGCCAGCCGACAAGGCTGTAGGCCAGCGCCAGCAGCGCCACCGCCAGCCACTGGGGATCCCAGTCGCTCCAGATCCCGGCCACCAGTAGCCCCACGGGCAAAAAGCTGATCCCGCCCATGGTGGGTGTGCCTGCTTTTTTCTGGTGGGATTGGGGCCCCTCCTGGCGGATCACTTGCCCCGCCTTCCAGCGCCGCAACCCGGGGATGAGCAGGGATCCCAGCAGGGCCGAACCCAACGCGCTCAATCCAAAAGGAACGACCACCTGGGGGCGGATCCCAATCACAAGGGTCGAGAGGGCCAAACCCAGCCCCAGCGAGAGCGCCATCCCGCCCCACTCCGTCTCTTCCACCTCCAGATCGGGAAGGGTATCCGCATCCACCCTTTCTGAACCCCTCACACCCTCAACCTCCAAACCCTCAAAAACTCTATCCTGCCAGAGCTCAGAGGCGAAAGTTAGTTGAGTGGGGATCCCTTCAATAGGGCCACTTCCAGTTGCGCACCTCCGGCAGATCTTCCCCGTGTTTGCAGATGTACTGCTTGTGCTCCACCAGCTTGTCCCGGATAAGCTGCTGGACGTGATCCCGCCGGTACTTGAAGCGATCCACCCGCTCCAAGACGTCGTTGGCCAAGTTAAAGCGATCCACCTGGTTGAGAACGCACATGTCGAAGGGGGTGGTGGTGGTGCCTTCCTCCTTGTAGCCGCGCACGTGCAGGTTGTGGTGGTTGGGACGGCGGTAGGTGAGGCGGTGGATGAGCCAAGGATAGCCATGGAAGGCAAACACGATGGGCTTGTCGGGGGTGAAGATACTGACAAACTCCTTGTCGCTAATGCCGTGGGGGTGTTCGCTGGGCGGCTGCAGCTTCATTAGGTTCACCACGTTCACCACCCGGATCTTGATGTCCGGCAGGTGCTGCCGCAAAAAGTCCACCGCCGCCAGGGTTTCCATGGTGGGCACATCGCCACAGCAGGCCATCACCACATCCGGCTCTGAACCCTGATCATTGCTGGCCCATTCCCAGATGCCCAAGCCCTGGGTGCAGTGTTTGATGGCCGCATCCATGTCCAGGTACTGCAGGGCCGGCTGTTTGCCTGCCACGATCACATTCACGTAGTGGCGGCTGCGCAGGCAGTGGTCGGCCACCGAGAGCAGAGTATTGGTATCCGGGGGCAGGTAGACGCGGATGATTTCGGCCTTTTTGTTGACTACGTGATCCAAAAAGCCGGGATCCTGATGGCTAAAGCCGTTGTGATCCTGCCGCCACACGTGGGAAGTCAGCAGGTAGTTGAGGGAAGGGATGGGCCGCCGCCAAGGAATGTGACGGGTGGTTTTCAGCCACTTGGCGTGTTGGTTGAACATGGAGTCCACCAGGTGGATAAAGGCTTCGTAACAGGAGAAGAACCCGTGTCGCCCGGTTAGCAGATAGCCTTCTAGCCAGCCCTGACAGACGTGCTCGCTGAGGATCTCCATCACCCGTCCATCGGGGGAGAGGTGCTCGTCGCAATCGTAGATGGGAGCTACCCAGGTGCGGTCGCTGGCCTCAAACACAGCATCCAAGCGGTTGGAAGCGGTTTCATCGGGGCCAAAGAGGCGGAAGTTGTGGGGGTTGAGCTTCATCACATCCCGCAAAAATTGCCCCAGCACTCGCGTGGCCTCGGCTTCGGTGGTGCCGGGGCGGGGGACAGGCACGGCGTAGCGACGGAAATCCGGCATTTTCAGCTCCCGCGTCAGCAGGCCGCCGTTGGCGTGGGGCAAAGCCCCCATGCGTTTTTCCCCTTTGGGGGCCAGCTCTTGCAGCTCCGGCAGCAGACGGCCATTTTCATCGAAGAGTTCTTCCGGCTTGTAGCTGCGCATCCAGTCCTCCAGAGCCTTGAGGTGCTCCGGTTTTTTGGCCAGATCCGCCAGGGGCACTTGGTGGGAGCGCCAGAAATCTTCCACCTTTTTGCCGTCCACCTCTTTGGGGCCGGTCCAGCCTTTGGGGGTGCGCAGGATGATCATCGGCCATTGGGGACGAGTGGGATCCCCTTTGCTGCGGGCATGCTGCTGGATTTCTTGGATCTCGTGGATCACTGTGTCCAAAGTGGCGGCCATCAACTGGTGCATCTCTGCCGGCTCGGAGCCTTCCACAAAGTAGGGTTTGTAGCCGTAGCCCACAAACAGATTTTGCAGCTCGTCACGGCTGAGGCGGGCCAAAACGGTGGGATTGGCGATCTTGTAGCCGTTCAGGTGCAGAATCGGCAGCACCGCCCCGTCGTGGATGGGGTTGAGGAACTTGTTGGAATGCCAGGAAGCGGCCAAGGGCCCAGTTTCCGCCTCTCCATCCCCCACCACACAGGCCACCAGCAGATCGGGGTTGTCGAAGGCCGCCCCAAAGGCGTGGGCTAGGGCATAGCCCAGTTCTCCCCCCTCGTGGATGGAGCCGGGGGTTTCCGGGGCTACATGGCTGGGCACGCCGCCGGGGAAGGAGAATTGCTTGAACAGCTTGCGCATGCCTTCAGCGTCTTGGCCGATGTTGGGATACACCTCGCTGTAGGTGCCTTCCAAGTAGGTGTTGGCCACTAGAGCAGGGCCACCGTGGCCGGGGCCGGTGATGTAGAGGATATTGAGGTTTTCCCGTTTGATGATGCGGTTGAGATGCACGTAGATGAAGTTCAACCCGGGTGTGGTGCCCCAGTGCCCCAGCAGGCGCGGCTTCACGTGTTCCAGTTTCAGGGGTTCTCGCAGCAGCGGGTTATCCATCAAATAGATTTGCCCGACCGACAGATAGTTGGCGGCCCGCCAGTAGGCATCCATTTTGCGAAGCTCGTCGGCGGTGAGCGGTTTTGTCGAGAGCTGTTCTGCCAGAACCATAGCTGTACTCCATAGGTATCTCTACTCCTATGGTGATCCGGGTTTGCCCAATTGCCGGGGGATCTTGGGATTCCTTTGGATTTGGCTCATTGGGTGAGCGGTAGGCACCTGTTACCACCACCAGGGCTTGATCGGGGTGCCGTCGGGAAAGATCAGGCCGGCAATCCGGGATCCGCTGTGCTTTAACCCTTCGATCTGAGCTCCTTCCAGGTTGGCTTGGGTTAGGTTGGCCCCGCTGACATCGGCCCGCCGCAGGTTAGCCCCCTGAAACTGGGCCTGACGCAGCTCGGCGCCGCTGAGATTGGCCCCTTCCAGGTCGGCATTGGACAGCTTGGCCCCCCGCAAGTCCGCCCGCTGTAGGTTGGCTCCCCCCAAGTCCGCTCCCTCCAGGTTGGATCCGCGCAGATCCGCCCGGTTCAGATCCGCTCCCCTCAGCCGGATCTGACAGAGCACCAGTTCTCGCAGATCGGCTTTGCTCAGGTCTTGGCCGGAGAAATCTTGCCCCTGTCCCCCCCAGTTTTGCAACTGCCAAATGTGGCGCACCCGTTCTTCCAGGTGGGTCTCTTCCGAAAGCTGGGATCCCCGCAGGCTGGTGCCGCTAACTTTTACCCCCCTCAGGTCGGATCCCCGCAGATCGGCTCCTTCGAGGACGGCGCCGCTTAGCTTGGCCTCTTGCAAATTGGCCTGGCGCAGATCCGCCCGGCGCAGGTGGGCGCCGTTGAAGTTGCAAAGGCGCAGGTTGGCCTTTCTCAAATTGGCTTCGTAGAGGTTAACGCCCCCTAGCCGCGCCTCTTGCAGATCCACTCCCTCCAGGTCGGCGTAGGCAAAGTTCCGCTCCCCACGCCGATAGGCCACGATCACCCCTTGCGCTCCCCCCACCGGGCGAAAGGGGCTGTAGGTGCAACAGGCCTGTTCTGCCTCCGGCTGGCCTAGCTGAGACAACAGCCGCCAAGCTGCCAAGCGGACTGCCCAAGAGCTATTGCCGGCGAGGGCTGCAATGAGTTCGGCCAGGCCCGCCGACCCGTACTGCAGCAACTGGGGCAGGGTGGCCAAGCGCACGGCTTCATCGCTGTGGGTGAGTCGTCGCCGCGCCCCCTCGATACCTCCCAACACCAAGGCGTGGGCCGGGGCGCTCCCGGTTGCCATTTGCCCCCCCAACACCAGATCCCAAGGTTGGGGCCGGGATCCCTGGTCAGTCCTGACAGCCGGCTGAGGCTTACCTACCATGGGCGGATGCCGATGGGCCTAGCTATACCCAACGCCCCACCACCACGCGGATGGTGCCATCCTCCAGCACTTCTTCGGCCTCGATGGCATAGCCCTGCTCACGGGCTGAGCGCAGCAAACTTTTGTGGGCATAGCGCTGCAAGATCGGCTCCAGAAAGGTCTTGGGATCGATGCCCGCCCCCCACAGATCGGCCACCAGCTCGTAGTGATCCCCGTTGCGGCGAAACCCGATGTCGAAGCCATTTTTCTGACGGATCACCAAGTCGGCACGGGTGCGGTTCCAGAGATAGCCCCGCAGGCTGGTATCCCGCTGCACGGCGTAGCCCAATTCCTTCAGGGTCTCTTCCAGGAGATCGGCGTCTTTGATTTGCACTTGCAGGGTGGTGAAGTGAGACATGGCCCTTCCAATCCTTTGACCGATGGAGACCGGATCCTCACTATAAAGCGCCCTTGGGGTGGTGGAAGAAATGTAAACCATCCTGCGGTGGGTCGAGCGAGCGGAACGCAGCTCCCCCTTTCTCCCGCACGAGTGCAACACACCTGGGCCTGGAGGGTCGCTGGGCTGGCCTGACCTGCCTTCTTATGTAGGCGCGCGCTGCGGCATTCGCGATAGCGGTACGGAGCACCAAGGCTGAGGCATCCGCGCCTGGCGTGTTCGGTAACACAGAAATCTTGGATCTACATCTAGCGTCTAAAGTCAAGAATTGACGATAGTCTCCACTATGTTTGGAGGCAGCAGCAAAAATCTGTCCCACAGGGATCTGTTCTCGTCTGTCTCCGGCTGGAATTGCCGGCGATGAGGTACCAAACCAGCCCCAAGCCGTTCCAAAAACCCGCCGATGACCCTTGCTGTGCCTTGCCAAGTAAGCTTTTCCGATGGCTCTGCGAACAAAAATACTCATCTCTAGTCCCACAAATTGGATGAAAAAAATTGCTTTTTTGTCTCTTGAAGATCTCTTGAAGATCTGATTTGGTACCAAAAACTGGTCAAGCAAGTGGAATAATTTTTTCAATCTATCTAGAACTTAAGATTGAGTTTATAAAATAGTTAATCTCTTCCCTCCTACTTAAGGTAGAGTTACTACTCAATAAAAAAGGACTTAAAGCACTGCCGGTAGTGTCTAGTGAAGCAGCCTCAATAAATTTAGTGAGTCAAACACCGAGTTCTGGATTAGATTTTTCGAAGTCAAAGCCTTTACGAAAAGGCTTTTGTGCTGGTATGAATAAGGTGCTGTTTGCAGAAAGGTCAGCTTCGTGTGTAGGAAGAGGGCCCGATGCAGCAGGAGAAGTAGAGATTCTGACAGGACATGAATTTATGGTGTGGGGTTTGATATGTCAGAAAGTCTTGACTTGCAAGATGCGGTGGGGCGTTTCTTGAAGACGATTGGCCGCTACTCGTTGCTCACCGCTGAAGAAGAACTCCGTTTGGCTCACCAGGTGCAGCGGATGGTGACGCTCTTGGAGCAACGGCAGCCCCATGAGTCTGTGGAAGGTTGGAGCCAGCGGCTGGGGATCCCTTTAGCAGAGCTGCAGCAGATCCTGCGGCAGGGGGAAGCAGCCAAGAAACGAATGGTGGAGTGTAACCTCCGCTTGGTGGTGTCGATTGCTAAGCGCTATCGCAATCGCGGCTTGCCGTTTCTGGATTTGATTCAGGAAGGCACGATCGGCCTCACCCGCGCCGTGGAAAAGTTCGATCCCACCCGTGGCTACAAGTTCTCCACCTATGCCACTTGGTGGATCCGGCAAAGCGTGAACCGGGGCATCCAAAACAAGGGGCGGATGATCCGTCTGCCGGCCCACATGTACGAAAAGGTCTCCCAGGTGAAGCGGCGCTACCGCGAGTTATCTGCCGAAAGGGGATCCCGTCCCCAAGCGGAAGAAGTTTTTGATTCTCTGGATATTGGCGATAACTACCGGGAGCTGATCACCCGCCACATGGCAGAGATGCGTTCCTTGAATGTGGGGGTAGGGGATGAAGACGGCACCGAGCTGCAGCACTTCATCCCAGATGAAGACAACGACCCTGTTGAACACCTAACCCAGCTTGCCCGTCGAGAGGAAGTCCGCGCGCTGGTGGGCCAACTGAGTGAACGAGAACGACAGGTGATCGTGGCTCGCTATGGGCTGGATGGATCGAGGGGCCTAACGCTGCGGGAAATTGGGGAGCACATCGGCCTTTCGCGAGAGCGAGTCCGACAAATTGAGCGGCGGGCCTTGCGGAAATTGCGGCGGCTGCAACAGGAATACTCCACTCCCAAGACCGGCAAACGGCTCAACCCCCTGGGTTAACCGGAGCCTGCGCCTGTTCCCGTCAGCGGTGCGGAGCACGATAGAAAGGTTTTTTCACTACTTCCGCAGGCCGGCGTTGCCCCCGAATTTCAATTTCCAGCCGGGATCCCACCTTGGCCCAAGCCGGAGCGACATAGCCCAAGCCGATGCCGTAGCCCAAACTGGGAGAATGGGTGCCGCTGGTTACCCGTCCGATCGGCTCAGGGGAGTTGGGAGCGTAGATGGCATAGCCGCTGCGGGGGATGGCCGGATGCAGCATGCGAAACCCCACCAGGTGGCGAGGGATCCCTTGCTGCCGTTGGCTTTCGATGGCGGGCTTGCCGATGTAGTCCCCTGGGTTGTTCACCAACCAGCCCAAGCCGGCTTCTAAGGGAGTGGTGCTCTCGTCCATGTCCTGCCCGTAAAGATGGAAGGCAGCCTCCAGGCGCAGGGTATCGCGGCAGCCCAGCCCACAGGGTTGTACGCCGGCCTGAATCAGTTGCTCCCAAAGGCGGATGCCGTCTTCGGGGCTGAGCATGACTTCAAAGCCATCTTCTCCGGTGTAGCCAGTGCGGGCCACGAAGATAGACTCTCCCAAGGCTCCCGCCGCTCCGGCAAACTGACCGTGCTGAAACCGGCGCAAAGCCTTCAGGGATCCCTCCAAAAAGGGCTGGAGAACCTGTTCGGCTGCCGGCCCCTGCACCGCCAACAAGACCCGAGTGTCGGAGTGATCCTGAAGGTTGACTCCGGGGATCCCTTGGAAGTGGTGGTTGAGCCAATCCCAATCCTTCTGCCGGGTAGCTGCATTGACGATCACGCTCCAGTGCTCCAGCTCACCCTCCGGTGGATGCCGGTAGAAGATGACATCATCCAAAATGCCCCCCAGTGGATTGAGCAGGACGGTGTAGCGACCGGATCCCACAGGAACGGCGCTCAGATCGCTGGGAACCAGACGGCTGAGGTGGGATCCCAGCTCCGGCCCCCAGAGGGTGAACTTGCCCATGTGGGAAATGTCGAATGTCCCCACCCTCTCCCGCACTGCCCGATGTTCTGCTATCACTCCCCGATACTGCAGCGGCATTTCCCAGCCGGCAAAAGAGACAAATCGCGCCCCCAAAGCTTGATGAAGGGGGAACAAGGGGGTGCGTTGCAGAGGCGTTTGGCTCATCAAGGGATCCTCAGCGGTCTAAAGACTAAAAGGTCAAAGACTAAAATAAGTGCAGCATCGTCAAAGACTAAAATAAGTGCAGCATCGCCCATTTCTCGGAGCTTGTGCCATGCGCCTTCTCCACACCATGATCCGCGTCGGCAACCTGGAGCGCTCCCTGCGGTTTTACCGAAAAAACGCCGTAAAGCCCTGCCCTTGAGGGCAGGGATGTATCGCCATTGGGGTTGAGGATATCTACAGCACCTGCGAGGTCATCAAGGCGCGGGGCGGCAAGGTGGTGCGCGAGCCCGGCCCTATGAAGCACGGCAGCACGGTAATCGCCTTTGTGGAAGATCCCGATGGCTACAAAATTGAGCTGATCCAGATGGGATCTCTGCAGGAAGAAGAGGCCGCTCTCGAGAAAACGGCTGCCGCCACTGCCTAGACCCGGCCAACTTGGGATCCCCTCCTCAGTTGGCGGATCCCCCTACAGTCAACTGGCCCAGCACGTTGATATCAAAGGTGAAATTAATTGTCACCGAGTTGCCCTCGTAAGCCTCAGGCAGCGGCAGGAAGGGAGCTGCCCTCTGGATAGCCGTCAGCGCTGCATCGTCTGTTTGTTGGCTGCCGGACGTGCGCCCCAGGCGAATGCTCTGCAGATCGCCAGCTCGACCCACTGTAAAGATCACCACTGTGCGGCGCGAGGTACCGGTCTGCCCAGGTATCCAATTTTGCTCCACTTTTCGCTGCAAAGCGGCCAGCCAAGGACCCCAATCCACATTGGCCCGCGCTGCCACGCTGGGGGGATTGGGAGCGGATTGGGTGGGGTTGGCCAATCCACTGGCTCCACTGCCCTGGATCCCGGCTCCATTGCTGGGAGCAGAGGCACTGACCGGAGGCCCCAACTGGGAAGAGTCAGAGGGCCGCTGGGCGGGAAGAACCTCTGTCACCGGTTGCGGAGCGGGCGGAACGGGAGCCAATTGGCTGGGATCCGAAACCCGCTCGCTTGGCTGTATGGGCAAGGGCTCCGCAGTCGGCGGGGGAGTGGGCCTTGGGGAGGGAGCAGCCGCCACAGGCGGTGGAGTTTGGGTCGGAGTAGGTCTGGGGACAGGCGTGGGAGGGGGCGGTGCCGCAGTCGGGGTCGCGGTGGGCTGAGGGGGAGCGGGGGTTGGGGTAGGCGTGGGCTTGGGTGGAGGGGTTGGAGTTGGGGTTGCCAGGGCAACTGCAGCCGGGGCAGGTGGTGGTGGAACAGGGGCAGGCGGTGGCGGTGGTTGGGGTCTTGGCGGCGGCGGCGGAGGGGCCTCCTGGGGAGGGGCGGCCTGAGATTGAGGTGGACTGCCTTGAGACGGAGGGGCTTCTACCCGCTCACCCCCATCGCGGGAATCAACTTCTGAAACCAGATCTGCTTCCTCTGGGGGCTGCAGATCTTCTGGATCCAGAAGGATAAACTCAATGGCTTCTTGTTCTGGCCCGCGAGTGAGCCAAAGCCGCCCCAAGTGGAGCAATCCCAGCAGCACCAGCACGTGCAGCAGCAGCGACAGCGCCACCATCCAAAAAAAGTTGCGAGATTCATCCTCGCGGCGGCGCTGCTCAATCCAGATGCTGGTCATAGCCAAGATTGCCCTTTCCTTTCTTCAACGCTCTCAACACACCGAGTTGTCTGTTGCAGACTGGGCCACGGGGGTAACACCCCAGCTAGTGTTATAGCATCCGAGCAGTTGGCACTCCTGCGCAAAGGCGTATAGTCTATCTCGGGCTCGGGAAGGGATCCCACCTTGCAGCAGCTCTAAGATCGCCTACCTTGAAAAGAGCGGGGATCCCATTAGCCGGGGAAAAGCCCCACAGCTCGGGGTGCTGGCTCTGATGTTGGCTGGTGGGGCACTTTTGGTGGCTTTTTAGGAGCGACGTTATGGAACCCATCCGCTTTCATCTGGCCTTTCCAGTTGCCGATATTGCCTTGGCCAAAGCCTACTACGGCGATGGCTTGGGCTGTGAAATCGGTCGAGAAACCCCTGCTGCCGTTATTTTTAACCTGTACGGCCATCAACTGGTGGCCCACCTCACCCACGAAGAGCTGACGCCCCAGCGGGGCATCTACCCCCGCCATTTTGGCCTGATCTTCCCCACCCAAGCGGATTGGCAGGCGCTGGCCGACCGTGCCTTGGCGCGGGCCTTGCCCTTTTATCAAGAGCCGCGCTGGCGCTTTGTTGGCACCCCCTTGGAGCATGGCACCTTCTTTTTGCAGGATCCCTTCCATAACCTGCTGGAGTTTAAGTACTACCGCAACGCTTCCGCCATTTTCGGGGAGCGGGAATTGGCCTTGGTCGGGGACAGTGCTTCCCACCGCTCGCGCGAACGATCCCCGGCCCGCTCAAGTGGCATGTAGTGCAAACAGGAGGAACCTTTGGCCACTCAACCCCTGCGTTCTGGCCCTGCGCGCGGCCCTATCTGGCAGATGGATTTCAACGCCGTCCCCCTGCGGGATGAGCAGAACCGAAGGGTTTGGGAGCTGTTGGTATGCGATCCCACCGGCCGGTTTCGCCAAGCGCAGTATTGCAGTAACCAAGAGGTGAATAGCACCTGGGTGGCACGACAGTTGCGGAGCTACCTCGAAGCGGCTCCCCAGCCTCCCTCGGCCATTCGTGTGTTTCGAGCCCGCATGAGTTCCATCCTGCAACGGGCCTGCGATGCGGTTGGGATCCCGATGCTGCCCAGTCGTCGCGTTTACACCCTCAAAGCTTGGATGCGAGAACGGGCAGAGCAGGTTTACCCTCAAGAGACTCAGTTTACCTACAGCCCCGAACCTCCTGTGGATCCGGATCCGCCGGATCCCATCCGTCTGCCGGACAAGTTGCAGGGAGAACGCTGGGCCTTCGTGACCTTGCGAGCTGAGGATCTGCGGGAAGCCGACGCCTGGCCGATAGAATTTGGCGAGCTTTTTCCGGTTGCCTGGGACACTTTGACGCCCGACACATTGGCACCAGTGGTGCGGAGCACCCTCATTCCCGGCTTGGTGATTACCTCGCAGCGGGCTTTGCCGATGGCAGCCTGGATGAGCGGTATGGAACCCGCCTACTTGAGTGTGGCAGACGGACGGCTACTGCTCGAGGCGGGCCTCAACGATTGTTATCTGTTTGCACAATTGAGAGATGAAACACTGCGAACAGAGGCAGAAGTCTTTGCCCAGCGCCAGCAGCAGGCCCAGGGGCTCCACTTTCTTGCCATTCAAACCGATCTTAGGGCCCAGTCTTTCGCCGGCTTCTGGCTGATGCAACATCCGCTGTAAGTAGCAGCCGTTACGGCCTGTTTGTAAATTACAGTCATTTCAAACTAGATTGAGACACTCCCCAAACGCTCCGCGCCGCTGCCGCGACCACCCCCAGCTCCTCTCCCAGAGGGAGAGGGGAGTTAGAGACCAATGCGACAGAAATGTTTCATTACCTGTTTAAAAAATGACTACACTACTTGAAATGACTGCGTTTTCGATTCAAACTAGGGCCCTGCATCCGCACCCAAAACCTTGAATGCGCAGGGCCAGAAGGCTTTTCAAGGACTCCGTCCCGCTGGCGCGATCAGTGGCCTAGGCGTCTCACCCTAACTTGAAACCACCATATCGCCAAAGTCGCCAAAGAGAGAAGGGATCCTCACTAGGAAAACACAGCCTCCAGCGCCTGCAAGGTCTTTTTCACCTTGGCCTGGGCTGCCTCCACCTCGGGTTGGTCATAGGCTTTGGCGGCAAAGTCTAGTTGTTCTAAGCTGCGGCCCATCTCCTTAGCCAGGCGCAGCACTTCCCGCTTTTGTTTATCTGGCAGGGTAGCCGCCAGGCCGGTCAAGGTCTTACGAGTGAGTCCCATCGGCCCGTGGATGTAGGAGCGGATCTCCAACCAGTCCTCCGCCTCCACCAGGCTTTGCAGCCGCTCTACCTGTTGCTCCAGTTGTTGCAGCTCTCGGGGCAGGCCAGCAGCCGCTTGCACAGAAAGGGATCCCAGCCACAGCCCCAATGTCAGGATGGCAACCAGCAACACACTCCGCCAGCGACAGATCATCATATACCTCCCACATGCCTGCAACAGGCTTGACTTCTTGGCCATGATTGCCATCAGCTTTTTGGCAATCATTTGGTAATCAAATGAATAGTTTACCCGCTGGCTGCACCTCAGCCCCTTGGCTGCCTCTCGAAGAGCACAGCAAATCGGTTAGGCTAGGGATGTAAAAGAATGTAAATGGCACTCTCATGCAACGCATCATCCTCATGACCGGCAAGGGTGGAGTCGGCAAAACCTCGATGGCGGCGGCGACCGGCTGGCGTTGTGCCGAGATCGGCCTGAAAACTTTGGTGCTGAGCACAGATCCGGCCCACTCTTTGGCCGATAGCTTCGATCAGCCCTTGGGCCATGAGCCGGTCGAGGTCAAACCTAACCTTTGGGGGGCGGAGCTGGACGCCCTCAACGAACTGGAGCTGAATTGGGGATCCGTCAAAACCTACATTACCCAGGTGTTGCAGGCGCGAGGGCTAGATGGGGTGCAGGCACAGGAGCTGGCGATTTTGCCAGGGATGGATGAGATCTTTGCCCTAGTGCGGGTGAATCGCCATTACGACGAAGGCAAGTTCGATGTGTTGATCATCGACTCGGCCCCTACAGGCACGGCCCTGCGCCTCTTGAGCCTGCCGGATGTTTCGGGCTGGTACATGCGCAGGTTCTACAAACCCCTGCAGGGGCTGGCGCAAATGCTGCGTCCTATTGCCGAGCCGATTGTGAAGGGGCTGACCGGGATCCCGCTGCCGAATGACCAGGTGCTGGATGCTCCTTATGAGTTCTATCAGAAGATTGAGCGGCTGGAGCGCATCCTCACCAACAACCGCATCACCTCAGTGCGGCTGGTCACTAACCCCGAAAAGATGGTGATCAAAGAATCGCTGCGGGCCCACGCCTACCTCAGCCTTTACGGGGTGGCCACCGATTTGGTGATTGCCAACCGCATCTTGCCCGATGGAGTGGTGGATCCCTACTTTGCCGCCTGGAAGGCAGCCCAACAGAAATATCGCCAGGAAATCCACGAAAACTTTGCCCCCCTGCCGGTCTTCGAGATCCCGCTGTACTCCGAGGAGTTGGTGGGATGGGACGCCCTAGCCCGCCTGAAAAAAGACCTCTGGGGGGATCGCAACCCGGCGGAAGTGCTCTATGCCGAGCAAACCCTGAATGTGGTAACCGACAACGGCCAGTACCGGCTGGATCTTTACTTGCCCGGGATCCCGAAAGAGCAGGTGGAATTGACCAAAACCGGGGATGAGCTGAACATCCGCATCGGCAACCACCGCCGCAACTTGGTTCTGCCCCAGACTTTAGCGGCCATGACCCCGGCCCGCGCCAAGATGGAAGAAGACTACCTGCGCATTCATTTTGCTGCTTGAGGCTGTAGCTGCTCTTGGTTGCGTCAGTGTTGAACGGCAACGGGGCAGCGTCAGCGCCAGATGGCACAATGAGGGTGTTCCCTACTTCTAAAGATGGATCGCCGAGGATCCCTTCTCAGAAGAGGATGAGATCATGCTGTTGCTTCGTATCTTCCTGGTGGCTCTGCTCATCGCTTTGACAGGTTGGTTTTCCCCTCCCGCCAGCGCCCTGCTCAACGACGACCGTTACGATGGCAACATCTTTGCCCTCTACGGGGCCAATGGCGGCATGATCCCCCCCCGCGTTTCCTTGAAGCAGGCGAAAGAGCAAGGGATCCCGGCCCTCCTCGTGTATTACATCGATGACAGTAGCGATTGCAAAAAATACGCCGCCACCGTTGCCAACCTGCAGGTTCGCTACGGGCTGGGGGTCTATTTCATCCCCTATTCCGTCGATTCCCTCCTGCCCGGCGACGAGCGCGGCCAATACTACACCGGACAAGTGCCTCAAACCCTCCTCTTCGACCCAGAGGGAAATATCGTCTATCAATCCGTCGGCAACCGCCCCATCACCGAGGTGGAAAACGCTATTCGCGCCCTCTTCAAGTTGGATCCCGTTCCCCCAGGGCTGATCAAAGCCAAACCCTTCAACGAGATCCAAACCGGATTTGCCGGATCCCGTTCTCCCCAAGCCTACCCCCCTACAAAGGCCCAGCCGTGACGGCCAATCCCGATCCCTTTGATCCTCTCGAGGCTCTGCAGGAAAAACTCCAGAGTCTCCAGGCTCGTCTTGCCGACCTCAGAGAATTGGAGCGCATAGCCCAGCTTTCCCCTGAACAATGGGCCGAAATCCAAGCTGAAGCCAGTCAACTGGAGCAACGCCTGCAGGCTTATGTGCTAGAGGTGTTTAATCCTGTCCCCGCTACCTTTTGGCAGGTGGTACGCTTCGGCGGCCTTGGCCTGCTGCTGGGCATTGCCCTGCAGCGCTGGGTGCTGAGCTAGCCAGCACACCCCTTAAGATAAAAAAGCTCTTGGATCCCGGAGCCCTTGCCCATGCGCATGCGACGCCCTAGACCATTTAGTCTTGACCGCAAGACTTCGCGCTTTCTGCCTCTGCTGGGCCTGCTTTTGGCGCTGCTGACCCTCCTGCCCCGTTGTCTGCTGGTTGTCCAACCCGGCTACGAAGCCGTCATCTTCAACCGCCTCACGGGAGTGGAAATGACTCCCCGCCGCGAGGGGATCCATCTGCTGATTCCGGTGCTGCAGTTCCCCACCCTTTACGATGTGCGCACCCAAACCTACAACATGACCAGCCGAAGTGAAGAGCGCAGCGTCAAAGCCGACGATACCCTCACCGCTCTCACTGCCGATGGGCAACGGGTGGATCTGGATGTTTCGGTGCGCTATCGCCTGGATCCGGATCGGGTTCCCGAAATCCATCGCAATGTAGGCCCCGATTACCTGAACAAAATTATTCGCCCCGCCTCCCAAGCCGTGGTGCGCAATGTTATCGCCCGCTATTCGGCCATTGGCGTTTATTCTGAGCAACGAGCTGAAATCCAAGAACAAATTGCCGCTGAGCTCTCTCGCCTAATGCAGCCAGAAGGGCTGGTGCTGCAGAGCTTGCTCTTGCGCAATGTGGAATTTTCCAAAGAGTTTCAGTCGGCCATCGAAGCCAAACAAATTGCCGAGCAAGAGAAGCAAAGAGAAGTGTTTCGCGTAGAGCAGGCTCAACTCATCAAACAACGAATGATTGTCAAAGCCAGCGGTGAGGCCCAAGCCATCGCCCTCAAAGGGGAAGCGCTGCGCAGCAACCCGAACGTCATCCAGCTCGAGTATGTCCGCAACTTGCCCGACGACATCCAAGCCATCGTCAGCGAGCAAAACACCATCCTCAATCTGGGGGACTTTCTCAACAAGTAATCGATTCGAGAGTCCCAAGTTAGGATTGGATCCATCCAGTTCAGGTGCATCCACTCCAAGCCCGTTCTCAACAGACCATCAGCCCCAGCCCCTCTCCCAGAGAAGTGTTGCTGCTGTGCCCCTTAATTTCTTGATGGGCCGTAATTCTCGGCCTTTGCATTCATTTTGCATTCATAGAGAACCCAGCACTCTCCGGTACTCCGGGGGCCAAATACCGGGCCCGACACTCAACTGGCAAGCTGACGTAGGAGCCTGGGGAGTTGACTGGGGCATCCACTCTCCGGAGCATCTGTATCAGACTAAACAGAAGGAGGCTGCCAGGATATCTAGGCTTTGTACAATTGCTCACAAAGCCCTGGGTTGATGGGAGAAAACCCTTCCCTTTCCCGGAGCAGCTCAGTGTAAAGCCTGATGCTCTTTTTTCTCTGATGGGATTACCGTAGAGGTGTTGCTACTGGGATCCTGCAGTGACCAGCTTTTCCTGTGCCCAACTCGCCAAACTCGAGATGCCCAAGATGCCCGTGACAGTTGGGATCCCTGTCACACCTTTTGCGGATCAGGCTGAGGCTGGTCACCTTTTGGTCGTGGATGATCAGCCCAACAGCCGCCTGCTGCTGGGGGATCTGCTGCAGAGCATTGGCTATCGGGTCAGCGAGGCCGAAAGCGGCAATCAAGCCCTGCAGATGTTGAAAACCTTCCAGCCGGATCTGATCTTGCTGGATGTGATGATGCCGGGGTTGGATGGGTTCGAGGTCTGTCGGCGCATCAAAGCCAATGACGAGACGCGTTTGATCCCGGTGGTGCTGATTACAGCGGCCAGCGATCGCAAAAATCGCGTGCGCGGTATTGAAGCTGGGGCAGATGATTTCTTGAGCAAGCCCTTTGACGAGTCGGAATTGTTGGCGCGGGTGCGTTCCCTCGTTCGCCAAAAGCACCTCAATGAAGACTTGGATCATGCTGCCCAGGTTTTGTTCGCCATTGCCCGCAGTGTGGAAAGCCGGGATCCCACCACCGGGGATCACTGTGAGCGCCTGGCACAAATGGCCAAGAGCTTCGGCGAGTTTTTGCATCTGCCCCGTCCCCTGATCAAGGTGCTGATGTGGGGAGGTTACCTGCACGACATCGGCAAAGTGGGCATACCCGATGCCATCTTGGGTAAAACAGGCAAACATACCCCGGAAGAGTGGGAGGTGATGAAATCCCATGTCTTGATCGGGGAGCAAATCTGCCGCCCACTACGCACCATGAAAGAGGTGTTGCCCCTCATCCGTCACCACCACGAGCGTTGGGATGGCAGCGGTTATCCCGACGGCCTCAAGGGGGAAGAGATCCCCCTGGTGGCCCGTATCTTCCAGATCATCGACATCTACGACGCCCTCACCTCAGAGCGACCTTACAAGCGAGCGTTCACCGTTCAAGAGGCCATAAGCATCTTGCGGGAAGAAACAGACAGGGGTTGGCGGGATCCCCAGTTGGTGGAGTATTTCTTTGAGTTTCTGCGATCGCAGGCGCCAGATTTGGAGTAGGCTAGATAGGGCTTGCTTGTAGTGTATCAGCAGGATAGAGTCTCTTGCCGGGTGCCGATCCGCTGCGCCGTTGTGTAGGGTGTCGCCAGTTGTTTCCTCGCTCACAACTGTGGCGGCTGGTCAGACAATTTGATTCCCACCAAGTGCTTTTGGGCGGGGGTATGGGGCGCTCTGCCTATGTCTGTCGGCGGCTGGAATGTCTGCAAGCAGCCCGGCGCAAGCAACAGATAAACCGAGCCCTCAAGGCACCTGTGCCTGACTCGTTGTTCCAACGGCTGCTGGATTCTCTTGAGCAAGATTCCCAGGGACATCTTCTCCAAAAGCCTGAGCCTTAGAGGTATTCCCAATGTAGGTAAGATATTCAAAGCGCCTCTTCAGGTTCGCTAAGTTGCGAACCACACGGCAGCCCCTCTCAACTGTCAGAATGGGAGTTGGCTGGAAAACTGAGGCCAAGTGGGATGAACTGCAGAGAGGTTATTCTGGAGGCGCTGTTGACATTTGCTCGTTCTTCCTCGGTTGCTTTACTGGATGTCCCCTGTGGATGTTGCCAGAGCAGCTTCAGACCTGGGTTCCCTTCAGGCCGGATCCCCGGAGGATTGCCGAGCTGTTCTCGATGCGCCGGAGGAAGCCCCCGCAAGCCCGAAAGGTTCGGCTCAACCCAATAACTTGGTTCCCATTGAGTTTGGATAGTAAAACTGACGAGGAGAAAGGAGCAGAGGCTAGCAGACGAATGACCGATAAAGTTCGAATTTATGATATTGCCCGTGAGATGGGGCGTGACAGTCGGGATGTGCTGGAGGTTTGTGAGCAACTGGGGATCCCTTTCAAAACCCACAGCAGCACCATTTCTCCGGAGCAGGCTGAGTTGGTGCGCAGCAAGCTGGGCGCCTCCCGCATTGTGAAGCCTCCTCGACCCCGGCCCAAACCCCCATCTGAAAGCCTGCCGCCGGAGCCTCCTGCTGAAGCTAAAGCCGGTGAGCGCCCTCAGCAGAAAGCGCCCGGCACCGCCAGCGCGATCGTCGGCATTCGTCGGCCCGCGCCTGCTCAGCAGCCAGCTCCAGTTGGCGAAGCCAAGACTGCTGAAACTCTGCCGGCTGCCAAGCCCTCGCTGTCTCGACCTGAGCGAGTCTCCCCCGAAAAGGGATCGGCTGGTGGTGCTCAGCTCATAGGCCCACCGCGGCGGCAGGTTACCCCTCTTGTCCGCTCGTCTGAGGCCACCCAAAAGCCGGAGACTGTTTCTCAACCGGCAACCCCTCCCACTCCCTCTGAGTCTGCCGCGGCCAAAGCCAGCGGCTCGGAGCCCAGTCCTGTGACCAAGCGCCCAATCGTACTCTCGCCCCCTCAACGAGCTACCTCCGGGACAAAACCGCCGGCAGAGCGGCCTGAACCGCCGCAAAAAGCTCCCGAGCCCAGTCGCCCCAGCCCCTCAGAAGCACCATCCCCCAGCCACGCCCGCGTTCCTCAGCCTGCGGAAGAAAAAGCTCCTTCTCCTCCACCTGCGCAGCGCCCCCGTCCACAACTGGTGAGCGCACCCGTTCGCCCTGGCACGCGCTCCCCGGCAACCAAAGAAGACAGTGTCAGCAGCAGCAAAGTCGGTGAAGCTCCTCGTCCGCAGCGGCGGATGGAATTGGTGGGGCCCCCTACCCGTCCTGTGGCCAAGCCGGCTCCCCCTGACCCAGATGCTGCCTCTCCCTTGCCAGAAAGAATCCCTGGGGAACGTCCCAGCCCAGTGTTGGCGGAGGCTCCCGTAAGACCTACCCCACCCAAGGTCAAGCGCAAAACGGAAGAAGAAGAGGACGACGAGCTACAAGCTCTCAGTCGGCGGGCTGCCCGCGTCCAAGCCAAACGCAAACGCAGTCGGAGACGGGGGGAAGGAGATGGAGATGGTTTGGATTTGGATCCCATGACCATCATTTCAGCGGTCAAGCAGGCTGAGCTGAACGCCCTCAAGCCCTTGGCTCGCCCCACCGCCAAGCCTCCTTCCTATCGCCCACCCGCGGCAACGGCTGCTCCCCCTGCCCGCCCCCGCCCTGCTGCCCGTTTGCAGCAGCAACCCACCTCCGCTGAAGCTGGTGCTGCCGATCGCGCTAGCGGGACAGAGCCCTTGCCCGAAGAGAAGGTGTTGCTCTTGGATGGCAGCCTCACCGTTCAGGAATTGGCCCATCGCCTGCGCGTGGCCGAAACTGAGATCATCAAAACCCTCTTTTTCAAGGGGGTGATGGTGACCATCAACCAGGTCTTGGATGAGTCGCTGGCCGAGTCGGTGGCCAAAGAGTTGGGCTACGAGATTCGCCGGCCCAAGGCAGAACCCGAGGCTAAAAAAACCGAAATGCTGGACGTGGAGGACATCGACCATCTGGTCTCGCGTCCGCCGGTGGTAACCATCATGGGCCACGTGGACCACGGCAAAACCACTCTCCTCGATGCCATCCGCGACACCAAAGTGGCGCAGGGAGAGGCTGGCGGGATCACCCAGCGCATCGGTGCCTACCATGTGGATGTGAACTTTGAAGGCCAGAAGCGGCGCATCGTTTTCCTGGATACTCCTGGCCACCAGGCTTTTACCGCCATGCGCGCCCGGGGAGCCCGCGTCACCGACATTGCGGTTTTGGTGGTGGCCGCCGACGATGGGGTACAACCGCAAACTCTGGAAGCGATCAGCCATGCGCGGGCGGCTCAGGTGCCGATCATCGTGGCCATCAACAAGATCGACAAGCCCGGCAGCCAGCCAGAGCGCATCAAGCAGCAGTTGGCGGAGCACGGCCTATTGCCAGAGGAGTGGGGTGGCGACACGCCCATGGTGGAGGTGAGCGCTCTCACCCGCCGTAACCTGGATGCTCTGCTGGAGATGATCCTATTGGTGGCCGATGTGGCGGAGCTGCAGGCCAACCCCAATCGTCCCGCTCGCGGCACGGTGATCGAGGCCCACTTGGACAAAGCCCGCGGGCCAGTGGCCACTTTGTTGGTGCAAAACGGCACCCTGCGGGTGGGGGATACCCTGGTGGCCGGCGCAGTGCTGGGCCGGGTCAAAGCGATGATGGACGACCGCGGCCAGCGGTTGCAGGAAGCTGGGCCGTCTTCGGCGGTACAACTGCTGGGCTTGGATGAAGTCCCGGCAGCCGGGGATGAGTTTCAGGTTTACACCGACGAAAAAGAGGCCCGTCGCATTGCCCAAGAGCGGGCGGAGGTGCTGCGGCAAACCCGTCTACAACAGGCGCTGCTGTCTCGTCGCGTGAGCTTGGGTAGCGTTTCCGCCAAAGCCCAAGAAGGTCAGCTCAAGGAGTTGAACTTGATCATCAAGACGGATGTCCAGGGATCCGCCGAGGCCATTCAGACAGCGCTGCGGGATTTGCCCCAAGAGGAAGTCCAGTTGCGGGTTCTGCTGGCGGCCCCTGGCGAGATCACGGAAACCGATGTGGATTTGGCTGCGGCCAGCGACGCCATCATCCTCGGTTTCAACACCACCCTGGCCCCCGGCGCCCGCCAGGCTGCCGATGACAAGGGCGTGGATGTGCGGGAGTACGACATCATCTACAACCTGCTGGACGATCTGCGGGCAGCGATGGAGGGCTTGCTGGAGCCGGAAGAAGTAGAGGAGCCGCTGGGTCAGGCGGAGGTGCGCATGGTGATCCCCATCGGGCGCGGTGCGGTTGCCGGCAGCTATGTGCTCTCGGGCAAGGTGCAGCGCAATGCTCTGGTGCGAGTTCGTCGCAAAGGGGAGGTGGTTTACGAAGGTCGTCTCGACTCTCTGAAGCGCTTCAAGGACGACGTGCGGGAGGTGGCTGCCGGCTTCGAGTGTGGGATCGGCATCGACAAGTTCCAATCCTGGCAGGAAGGCGACATCATCGAGGTGTACCAGATGGTCACCAAGCGGCGGACGCTGGCCTCTGTCTAGCTTCATCAAGGCACTTCAGGTTGGCCTGCCGGTCAGGCCTGTGTTCTCGGGCAGAGGATCCCAGACAGGGAGGGAAAATTTGAGCTGATCGCGTAAGCGGGACGGAGTCCTCAGAGGGGGGAATGGATGCAACAGAGCCAGAGACTGAGCCAGATGCTGTTTGTAACGCTGCGGGAGGATCCCGTTGAGGCCGAGCTGCCCAGCCACAAATTGCTGCTGCGGGGCTGCTTTATCCGGCGGCTCTCCCCAGGGATCTACACCTATCTGCCGCTCCTCTGGCGGGTGCTGCAAAAGATCTCGGAGATTGTCCGGGAGGAGATGAACGCCATCGGCGCTCAGGAGTGTCTTTTGCCCCAGCTGCAGCCGGCAGAGATCTGGCGGGAGTCGGGCCGCTGGGAGGTGTACACCCAGGCGGAAGGGATCATGTTTGCCCTTAAGGATCGCCAGGGACGTGAGCAGGCCCTAGGCCCCACCCATGAGGAGGTGATCACCCTGCTGGCCCGGGATCTCATCCGCTCCTATCGCCAGTTGCCGCAGACGCTCTACCAGATCCAGACCAAGTTCCGGGATGAGATTCGACCCCGCTTTGGCCTGATGCGAGGGCGGGAGTTCATCATGAAAGACGCCTACTCCTTCCATGCCAACGAGGAAAGCCTGCGCCAGACCTACCAGGATATGTACCGAGCCTATAGCCGCATCCTCAGGCGCTGTGGGCTGGAGTTTCGCGTGGTGGATGCCGATGCGGGGGCGATCGGGGGGCCATCGGCGGCCTCGCAGGAGTTTATGGTGCTGGCCTCTGCCGGAGAAGATGAGATTCTCTACACGCCCGATGGCTCCTATGCTGCCAATGTGGAGAAGGCCGTCTCCATCCCGCCGCCAGCGGCAGAGTCTCCCTACACCGCCTTCCAGGTTCTGGATACGCCGGGAACCGAAACCATCGAGAAGCTGGCCGCTTTCCTAAAAATCTCCTCTACCCTGATCGTCAAAAACGTCCTCTACCAAGCCCTCTACGACAACGGCCTGCGGGTGGCAGTGCTACTGAGCATCCGCGGGGATCAAGAAGTCAATGAGGTCAAACTGGCCAACCACCTCAGCCGCCTGGCAGAGCGCTACCAAGCCAGCAAATTGCTCAAGCTCGCCTTGGCCGATGCCGAGATCCAAAACAGTTGGCAGGGGGATCCCATCCCGGTGGGCTACATTGCCCCCGACTTGCCGGATAGCTGTCTGGGCCGGCAAAAAAACCTTGCCCCCCAGATCCTGCGCTTGGCCGACCAGACGGCAGCCCTGCTGCAGAACTTCGTAACCGGCGGCAACCAGGTGGGGCAGCACGTGGTGGGGGCCAACTGGGGCGAGCAATATCCCCTGCCGGAAGTGGTGGATGTGCGCAAGGCACAGGCGGGGGATCGGTGTTTGCTCAACCCCGACCAGATCCTGGAAACGGCCCGTGGCATCGAGATCGGCCATATCTTTCAGCTAGGCCTCAAGTTCTCGCTGCCGATGCGGGCCACCTTTACCGACGAACAGGGATCCGAGCAGCCCCTCTGGATGGGCTGTTATGGCATTGGAGTATCCCGCTTGGCCCAGGCGGCGGTGGAACAGTCCCACGATGCCAATGGCATCATCTGGCCCGTGGCCATTGCCCCCTATCACGTAGTGGTGGTGGTGCCCAACATCTCCGACGCCGAGCAGATGAGCGTGGCGGAAAAACTGGTGCAAGATCTCGCTGCTGCCGGCATCGAGACCCTCTGGGATGACCGGGACGAGCGGGCCGGGGTGAAATTCAAAGATGCGGATCTGATCGGGATCCCCTATCGCCTCACCACGGGGCGCAGCCTCAAACAAGGCAAGGTGGAACTCAGCGAGCGGGCCAGCGGCCAAGCCACGGAAATTCCCATTGAAGAAGTGGTGACTACCCTGAAAGAGCGGATTGAAGCAGCCCTAGCTGTGCCGGACTGAGCGTGGCTTCTCCTGAACCCGATGCTGAACATCTCCATTCTTAAAGAAGACGAATCCTATACTTTTCGCTCTTATTTTGAGATGCCCTACGAGCCGGATGAAATCTTGGCTCAGTTTGGCTATCGACTGGAAATTGGGGAGTGGACATGGCCTGTTGCCCCTGCGCCGCCGCAAACCCCAGTTTTGAAAGATCGGATCCGACAATTGTTACCTTTGGTTAGCCTCACCAGCGAAACAGCGCGGCGGGAATTGCTGGTGGCTCCTGTGCTGACCGAAGTGGCTCTCCATTGTCGAGTTCCTTTGCGGCTGGAGTATCCCCTGATGGTCAACAATTGGTTGAAGGGCAGCCTCGATTATCTGTTGCGAGGGAAGAACATCCTGCTGGTGGTTGAAGCCAAAAAGGACGATCTAACGCGAGCCTTTGTGCAAATGGCTGTAGAAATGATTGCCCTGGCGCAGGTGGAGCAGCAGGCTCAGATCTACGGTGCAGTGACGATGGGGTCTATCTGGCAGTTCGGACAAATTCTTGCCGATCAGCAGGTGATCAAACAAGACTTAACGCTGTATCGGGTACCTGAGGAGCTAGAAACCATTGCCGGCATTCTCACTGCCATGGTCAGCAGCCCTAGCCAATCGTGAATTAAAAGCGTGAATTAGAAGTAAGTCATGGATCGAAAAACAGTCTGGTTTGCCCTAAAATTGATGCTGGCTGCTGCCGGGATCAGCACAGCCATCAAGTATGGTGGCCCTTACTTGGCCTTGCCGGAGCAAATACCGGTGGTGATCGGGATGATCGTTTTGCCCACCCTGATCGTGGCCGGGCTCCTGTGGCGCTGGCAACTACAGTCTCCTCTCTCAAAAACTCCCCTGCCAGCCGGCAAGGGATCCCTGGGAATTGAAGATGATAGAGCCTTCACCCCCAGCCCTTCTCCCAGGGGAGAGAGGGAAGTCTGAACTGCTGGACATGGAAGGCTGCCCAGATCCCTTGATGGGTGGGGGGAAGGCTATCGGGATGGATTGGGATCCCTTGAACCCCTACTGCTGGGTAAGGCGCAAGGTTACCGTTGGGCTGGTTTGGTTGCCGGAAGTGGCCGTGAGATTCACCTGATACACCGTGCCAGAGGCCGGAATGGGAGGTCGAACGGTGATGGTGAAACGGCCCTGGGCATCTGCCTGCACAGTTTGGTTGGTCACGGTCTGTTGGGCGCTGATGATGCCCCCCAGAGAGGTCGAAGCCGTTACATTCACCCGCACCGAAGCATTGGGAGCTGTAGTGCCCTGCAGCGTAAACGAAGAGCCGGAAACCCGATCCCCATCCCGCAGGTTGGTGATCTGAGGCAAGAGTGGGCCGGGGGCGCTGACTGTAGCGGAAACCTCTTGGGTGGTCAGCCGCTGGATGCCCCCGGTGGCCCCTTCGATCAGGCGGGCCGGTTGTTCGGCGGTCATGAAGCGCACTTGGCCGCCATTTTCCAGGCGGGCGACGACGATCCCTTCCCGGGTGGTATCTTTCGCCTCGATTAGGGCGTTCACTACATAGGTGCCGCTGGAAACTTCCTGAGCCGGCAAGGTTTGCACTTGCCGTCCATCCTGGATGAGGTAAACCGTTACCCGGCTGGAAGGGGTACCTTTGACGGTGACCAACAGGATTTCTCCCGCTGCCAAAGGGCGACTGCCGGCATTGTGATCCACTAAGTCGATGGAAGCGCGGACAGGGCTGCCCACAGTGAAGCTCCAAGTCACGCGGCGGGTCACCCCCTGGGTATTGGTGAACTCCAGCAGAACTTCCCGGCGCCCCGGCGGCAGGGGTTGGGCAGGGCGATAGGTGAAGAAATCGCGGGTAATCACCGACTGGGAAGTGACGTCTTGGCCATCCAGGAAAACCCTCACCGTTTCCGGACGCACGCTGACTCCATCTTGGCTGCGAAAAGAAGCCGAGATTGGCGAGGTGGGCTCAACATTGGTGGCCGCTTGAGCTGGGCTGGGATCCGTAATTTGCTGAGCCCTTGCAGGCAAGCTCGACAACCCCACAACCGCAGCACCGATCACCAAGGCCCGGGGAAACCAGGAATACAAGTTATCGCTCATGAGACCATCCAAGAAAAAGAGAGTACAGACAGACTACACAGGCAACAAGCCCAGAGAAAGGCTGAACAGAGTCCGGCAGAACATCGGCCTCGATATCCTGTTCGAATCCTGTCACAGGGGATGGCCCCTGTCGATACGCCTAAACCTCTGATTGGCTCTCCAATAGACTCAATCCCAGCGTCAAAACCGGGCAAAGTCAACTGCCATCTACCGTGTGGGATCCCATGTCCATCCTGGCAAAGGCCAGAAGATGACTGTAGGTGAGGATGTAAGGGATCCCTTTGATCAACTAACTTGTGTCGTGACCGCCGATCGCCGATCGATTTATGTCAGTTTATTGATATCAATTCACAAAAATAGCCCCTGTCGCTTGCAGATCGAGGCAGTGGTCGCCGGAGACATCGTTGACCAGGCGCACTTCTACAGTGATCACGTTGAAAGAATCCACGCTCACCTGGTAGCCCACAGGAGCCAACATCGGCGTGTTGATGGCCATGCAGTTGGGGATCAGCAGGTTGCTCAGGCGCAACGTTTCGCCTGCAGGCAGTTCCGAGACTTTCTGGCGGGGATCGGTAAAGCCGTATTCCAAAGGCAGACCTGTGCGATTGCGGATCACCAGCTCGGCAGGTAGGTTGGGGTTAAAGCGGGCTACCGGGCGATCGAAGACCGATTGATCGACACCCACAGGCAGGCGCGGCAACGGCACTATAGCTCATGGCTTTCGCCTCAGGATGTGCTTCCAGACTGGTGGGAGTTGGATCCCTTGCCTGCTTGTATTGTTCCCAAAAACGGCTGGCCGGGCCAGATGGCTGCTGTTTTTTCCAGGGTATGCCCCAACCAGCTAAGATCCCGTGGGGGGGAAGTTAAGTTAGAGTTGGCAATGCAAAGGGAGGCATGGCCATGCCAGCAGAACCGAAAAAGTCGGAGAAAAACTTCTCGTGGAAGGGCAGTGCCGACGCGGGCCGGGCGCTGACGATTTTGGCTGCCGTGGGAGCCGCGGTGATTTTACTGGCGGGGTTCCTACAGTAGGCAAACAGTAGGCAAAGCTGTTTGTGTCTGCAGCCGGCACAAGCACCTCAGCACGGCGGCGGAAGCCAAAGTTTCTTCTTCAAGGCGATTTCAAGGCGATGGTGGCAGCCTGCTCGACTTCCAACTTGCCTTCAAGGATCATCCCCGCCATGGTTGAAGATGTCCTCAAGGCAAAGGTGTTGTCTGCGGGGCAGGAAGCCGCCCTCGACTGCGTTCTCCGCCATGGCTGCCCTACAGAAAGAAGCAGATCCGGATGCTTTGGAAGTCCTGCTGATTGGTTGATGCGAGGTTCGCTACGCCTGTCCGGGTCACGCCGCTGGGCAGCAGGCTCAACAGGGAAAAAAGCCCAGCAGAGAAGGGATCCCTGCTGAGCCCCTTGAAAGGCGCCGAGGAAGGGGTAAAGTGCCCTCAGCCCAGCAGCCGGCGGGCAGTGTTGACCACGTTCTCCACCGTGAAGCCGAACTTCTCCATACACACCGGGCCGGGGGCGGAAGCGCCAAAGCGATCGATGCCAATGGCCACCCCCTCAAACCCCAGGTACTTGTGCCAGCCGAAGGTGCAGCCTGCCTCGACGGAGACGCGCTTGGTGACGTTGGGGGGCAGAACGGAATCGCGGTAGCTCTGGGGCTGGGCCTCAAACAGCTCCATACAGGGCATAGAGACCACCCGCACGGCCCGGCCTTCCTGCTTCAGTTGGGCTGTAGCTTTCACCGCCAGCTCCAGTTCAGAGCCGGTGGCGATCAAGATCAGCTCTGGATTGGGGGCATCCACCACCACATAGGCCCCTTTGGCTACGCCTTCAACAGAGGTGCCCTCCACCGGGTTGACGGCTTGCCGGGTAAACACCAGCACAGAAGGGGTGGTCTTGGCTTCTAGGGCCACCTGGTAGGATCCCACCGTTTCGCGGGCATCCGCTGGGCGCAGCACATAGAGGTTGGGGATAGCCCGTAGGGAAGCCAGTGTCTCAATGGGCTGGTGAGTGGGGCCATCTTCTCCCAAGGCGACGGAGTCGTGGGTCATGACGTGCAGCACCCGCACTCGCGAGAGGGCCGATAGGCGGATGGCAGGCCGCATGTAGTCTGTGAAGATCAAAAAGGTGGCGTCGTAAGGGATGAGGCCTCCATGAAGCGCCATGCCGTTGGCAATGGCTCCCATGCCGTGTTCCCGCACCCCAAAGCGGAAGTTACGCCCCTCGTAAGAGCCGGCCTGAAACTCTGGGATCCCCTTTAGATAAGTCATGTTGGAGTGGGCGAGATCTGCGGATCCCCCCAGCAGTTCCGGCACGGCCTTGGCCAAGGCATTCAGACACAACTTGGAGAGGTTGCGGGTGGATTCTCTGCCGGTTTCGGCAATGGGGGCCAGCGCTTCTTTCCAGCCCACCGGCAGCTCCCCGGCCATGATGCGCTTGAACTCGGCGGCCTCTTCGGGGTAAGCCTTCTCGTAGGCGGCGAAGCGCTCGTTCCACTCGGCCTCGGCCTTGGCCCCTTTTTCGATGGCCTGGCGGAAGTGGGCCAGCACCTCGTCGGGAATGTAAAACTCCGGCTCCAGAGGCCAACCCAGGTTTTGTTTGGTGAGCTTCACCTCTTCCGGCCCCAGGGGTGCCCCATGGACGCTCTCGCTGCCGGCCTTGTTGGGGGATCCGTAGCCGATGGTGGTCTCGACAATAATCAAGGACGGCTTGTTGGTGACTTCCTTGGCTCTCTGGATGGCCTCGGCGATCCCTTTCAAGTCGTGGTTGCCATCCTCTACTTTTTGCACATGCCAGCCGTAGGCTTCATAGCGTTTGCCCACATCTTCCGTAAAGGCGATTTCCGTTCTGCCGTCGATGGAGATGTGGTTGCTGTCGTAAAGCATGATCAGCTTGCCCAGTTGCAGGTGGCCGGCCAGAGAAGCTGCTTCAGAAGCCACCCCTTCCATGTTGCAGCCATCCCCCAAGATCACGTAAGTGTAGTGATCCACAATGGTGTGGCCGGGCTTGTTGAAGCGGGCGGCCAGATGGGCCTCGGCAATGGCCAACCCTACCGCATTGCCCACCCCTTGCCCCAGCGGGCCGGTGGTCACCTCCACCCCCGGAGTTTCAAAGTTTTCCGGGTGGCCGGGGGTTTTGGAGCCCCACTGGCGGAACTGCTTAATGTCCTCCAGGCTTACATCGAAGCCGGTTAGGTGCAGCAGCGCGTACTGCAGCATGCAGCCATGCCCCGCCGAGAGCACAAAGCGATCCCGATCCACCCACTTGGGGTTGCGGGGGTTGAACTTCATGAACTGCTGCCACAGCACATAGGCCATGGGTGCTGCTCCCATCGGCAGGCCAGGGTGGCCGGAGTTGGCCTTCTGAACAGCATCCACCGCCAAAAAGCGAATCGTGTTGATGGCAAGTTGTTCCAGAGAGGGAGGAGCAGCAACAACCATGTGGGATCCCTATCGCTCGACATTTGCTTTCCAGTATGCCGTGTTTTGGGTCTTGCTTCCGAGGCGCTAGGGATCAATTGGGCCGGGAAATTGGCTTTGTCCAAATTCCAACGGGGCCAAATGGCAGGCTAAGCTGAGTGATACCGTCGCTGCTGTTTCGTGCTGGAGCGCTTCTTTGACTGTTGTTTCTTCTGGTAGCAAACCCTCCTGGCTGCGGGCCAAGGCCCCTCAACGGGTGGGATCCGTCAAACAACTGCTGCGGGACTTGGGCCTAAACACGGTTTGCGAAGAGGCTTCCTGTCCCAACCTGGGGGAGTGTTTTGCCAACGGCACCGCCACCTTTTTGATCATGGGCCCGGCCTGTACCCGCGCCTGCCCCTACTGCGATATCGACTTCACCAAACGCCCTCTGCCCCTGGATGCCACTGAACCCCTGCGGGTGGCGGAAGCAGTGGAGCGCTTGGGATTGCGCCATGCGGTGATTACGTCGGTGAATCGGGACGACCTGCCCGATGGGGGAGCCAGCCAGTTTGTGGCCTGCATTGCGGAAATCCGCCGCCGCATGCCCCAGACCACCATCGAGGTCTTGATCCCAGACCTATGTGGTAACTGGCAGGCGCTGCAGCAGATCTTGGCCGCCCGACCGACGGTGCTCAACCACAATACCGAAACGGTGCCCCGCCTCTATCGCCGTGTACGCCCGCAAGGGAACTACGAGCGCTCCCTCAAACTGTTGGAGTTGGCACGGCAATGGGATCCCGGCCTGTACACCAAGTCGGGGGTGATGTTGGGTCTGGGAGAGACAGCCGAGGAGATCTTGCAGGTGATGCGGGATCTGCGCCGGGTGGGTTGTGACATCCTCACGCTCGGCCAATACCTGGCGCCCAGCCCCAAACACCTGCCGGTGGAGCGCTACGTTCCCCCCGAAGAGTTCGACCATTGGCGACGGGTGGGAGAAGAGCTGGGCTTTTTGCAGGTGGTGTCTTCGCCCCTAACCCGCAGCTCTTACCATGCCGAGGCCGTACAAGATTTGATGCGCCACTCTCCCAAAGGGGGATCCTGAGTAGCGGCTCTCCACCAAGTTAGACTGCTGAAAGCCCGAGGCTGGTGTGTTCCTGACACCGCCAAGGAGACCCAAGACCGGGAACCCAATCATGGATATGAACAGGATCCCTCCTTCTACTAGCAGCAGCTCAGAAACCGGCTTGGTTCTCTCACCCCAGGGTTGGCCACAGCCTCTCCGCTGGCGGCCACCACTGGTCACTCCAGAAGAATATGCCGAGTTGATGGTGGGATTGATGCGGGAGTCTCGCCTCAGCCTGAACTACTTGATGTTGGTGCTCGGCTCCTGTGTGATTGCCACGTTGGGGTTACTGGCCAATAGCCCGGCCGTGATCATTGGGGCGATGATCGTGGCTCCTTTGATGCTGCCGATTCGCGGCATGGCCATGGGGGCTTTAGATGGGAATGTGGTCTTGTTTCGTACAGGCATCCTGTCTTTGACCGTGGGAACTGGTATTGGGGTGGGGGTGTCTTTCCTGCTGGGGTGGTGGGTAGGTCTTCCCAATTGGGGCAGCGAAATTTTGGCCCGCACTCAACCCAACCTGTTGGATTTGGGAGTGGCGCTAGCAGCAGGGGGAATTGGCGCTTTTGCTAGGGTGCGCAAAGAGATCGCCGACAGTTTGGCAGGGGTTGCGATTGCTGTGGCCTTAATGCCGCCGGTGTGTGTGATTGGTTTGGGACTGGCCTATGCCGACTGGGAGATCAGCCTAGGAGCAACCCTGCTCTATTCCACCAACCTGTTGGGGATTGCCCTGGCTTGCATGGTTACGTTTTTGCTGATGGGCTACGCCCCCTTGCACAAGGCCCGTTCTGGATTGGTGTGGATGTTCGGTTTGGTGATGGTGTTGCTGGTGCCGCTGGCAGCCAGTATGACTCAACTGCTGTATCAATCTCGGTTGGAATGGGCGCTACGAACCGCCTTGCTAAACAGAACCATCACCTTCCAACGGGTAACCCTATTGCGCAGCGAGTTTAACTGGGTGGTCAATCCCCCAGAAGTAGTGCTGTCGGTACGAGCAGACGAGCCGGTTACCCCCAGGCAGGTGACTTTGCTGGAGGAATTTGTGGCGGCGGAGGTAGGTCGCCCCTTTACCCTGATTTTTCAGGTGGTACAAGACCAAGAGGTGCGCCGAGAAATGCCTGCCCCAGAAGAGCCTGAGTCGGATCCCGAGGTTAACCCTACAGAGGCAACTCTTTCCCCACGACCGAGGGGGATTATTCCCCCCTACTGAATCGCCGGGTGGGCTTGCTACAACGTCAGGGATCCCACATTTTGTTCTAACAACTGGGCCAGATCCTGCAGGAAAGCCGCCGCATGAGCCCCGTAGATGACGCGGTGATCACAGGTAAGGTTCACTTGCATCTGGGAGCGGATGGCAATCGCTTTTTCCGGCGTCGCCACCACCGTGGGGCGAGAAGCGCCGATGGCCAAAATGGATCCCTGGTTGGGGGGCAAAATGGCATCGAAGCGATCCACCCCGAACATGCCCAGGTTGGAGAGGGTAAAGGTGCCGCTATTGTACTCTTCCGGCTGCAGTTGCTTGCGCCGCGCCCGCTCCACCAGATCCTTCCAGCGGCGGGAGATCTCGTAGAGATCAATCCGATTGGCTTGCTTTAGGACAGGGGTGATCAGCCCGCCATCCTCCATGGCCACGGCCACGGCGATGTTGATATCCGATTTGTAATGGATGCCGTTTTCTGTGTAGCTGGCATTCAAAAGGGGATGCTTCTCCAGGGTCAGGGCCACCGCTTTGACCAAAAGGGCCGTCAGGGTCACCCCCTTAGGCTTTACCTGTTGGTACAGCTGATCCAAGTTGTCGGTGGTGATGGTGTAGCCGACGTGGAACACCGGCACGCCAAGGCTGGCGTTCATGTTGCGCACCACCGCCGCTTGTAGGGTGCTGAGGGGAACTGTCTCTCCCAAGGGGACAGCCACAGGAGTTGGAGGCGCGGGGGCTGGAGCAGAGGGGGCAGCCACTGCAGGAGCGGAAAGGGCCGCAGCTCGCTCCACGTCTTCAGCGACGATGCGACCATTGGGGCCGGAGCCGCGCACGGTGCGCAGATCGATCCCCAGGCTTTCCGCCAATTTTTTCGCCCGCGGGGAAGCCACGATCCGCTGGGATCCGGCGCCATCCGATCCATTTGGCAGTGTAGAGGTGGGGGTTGCCGCAGGGGCAGGACTTGTCGGCTGAGCTGCAGAGGCGCGGTCTGCGCTAGGTGGAGCCACAGGGGCAGCTCCGGCAGAGAGGGCCTTGGCTTTTTCCTGAGCTTGGGCCACTTCCGCTTCGCTTTCGGCAATCAGGGCGATGGGCGCGCCCACCGGGGCCGATGCTCCTGCCGGAATGAGGATGCTGGCCAGGATGCCGCTGTGGAAGGACTCCACGTCCATGTCCGCTTTGTCCGACTCCACCACCAGGATGTTTTCTCCTTTCTCCACGCGGTCGCCGGGGTTCTTAAGCCAGGTGACGATCTTGCCCGTTTCCATGGTGGAGCTGAGGGCCGGCATGGAGAGTTCGTGGATCATCGATGGGGATGGGAACACAGCAGAAGAGATTGTAACTCAGGAGACGGGATCCCCGCGCACGTCTCTGGGCCGGCTTTGGGCTCACCGGGCGCCAGCCGCTTCTGCTTCGGCCACCACCAGCAGGGTTTTCAACAGGGAATCGGGGTTGAGGCTGATGGAATCGATCCCTGCTTGCACCAGGAAGCGGGCAAATTCAGGGTAGTCGCTGGGAGCCTGGCCACAGATGCCGATCTTGCGCCCGTGGCTTTTCACCGTCTGGATTACCTGGGCGATCATCCGCCTGACGGCCTCGTGGCGCTCGTCAAAAAGGTGGGCTACCAGGGCTGAGTCGCGGTCTAACCCCAGGGTGAGCTGGGTGAGGTCGTTGGAGCCGATGGAGAAGCCGTCGAAGATCTGGCAGAACTCGTCGGCCAGGATGACGTTGCTGGGCAATTCACACATCACGTACACCTGCAGACCGTTTTCTCCCCGCACCAGGCCGTGGCGGGCCATCTCTTCCAGCACCTTGTGCCCCTCTTCCGGCGTGCGGCAGAAGGGGATCATCAAGATCACGTTGGTCAGGCCCATTTCATCCCGCACCCGTTTCATGGCCCGACACTCCAAGGCAAAGCCCTCACGGTAGCGGGGATCCGTGTAGCGGGAAGCCCCCCGCCAGCCGATCATCGGGTTTTCCTCGTGGGGCTCGTAGCGGGATCCCCCCAACAGGTGGGCATACTCGTTGCTCTTGAAATCCGACAGCCGCACGATCACCGGCTTGGGATAGAAGGCGGCAGCAATGGTGGCCACCCCCTGGGCCAGCTTGTCCACAAAGTACTCCGGCTTGTCGGCATACTGGGCGGTGAGCTCTGCCAGGCGCGGCTCCTCTTTCACCGCCTGCTCGTAGTTGAGCAAAGCCAGCGGGTGGACCTGAATGTGGTTGGCAATGATGAACTCCAGCCGCGCCAGCCCGACCCCATCGCAAGGGATCCCGCTGAGGCCGAAGACTTTTTCGGGGTTGCCCACATTCATCATCAGTTGGGTGCGGGGACGGGGCAGCTCCTCCAGCGGGATCTCCGTCACCTCATAGGGCAACAGGCCCGGGTAGACCCGCCCTTCTTCCCCTTCAGCGCAGGAGACGGTGATGGGCTCGCCGGAACGGAGCACCTGCGTGGCGTTGCCGCAGCCAACAATGGCCGGGATCCCCAGCTCGCGGGCGATGATGGCCGCATGGCAAGTTCTGCCCCCCTGGTTGGTGACGATGGCGCTGGCCTTTTTCATGATTGGCTCCCAGTCGGGATCCGTCTTCTCGGTCACCAGCACCTCGCCGGCCTGAAACTGATCCGAGCGGCGCACATCCAAAATGACGCGGGCTGTGCCCTGGCCAATGGCCTCGCCTACGGCCCGTCCCCGCACCAGAGGCTCGGGCTGCGCCCCAGGCTGGGTGAAGCGATAGGTGGTCAGCTGGTTGGCCCCTTTTTGCGACTGCACCGTTTCGGGGCGGGCCTGGACGATAAACAGCTCGCCGGTGATCCCATCTTTGGCCCACTCGATGTCCATGGGGGTGAAGCGGCCTCGCAGCGCCGAGTAGTGCTCTTCGATCAGGCAGGCCCAGCGAGCCAGCTCCAGGACTTCCTCGTCCTTGAGGGCATATTGCCGGCGCAGGCTTTCGGGGACAGCCACGTTTTTGGTGGAACGGGATCCCCCCTCGTCGTAGACCAGCTTCAGGGCCTTGCTGCCCAGCTTGCGGGAGAGGATGGGGCGCAGTCCCTGCTTGAGGGTGGGTTTGAAGACCACGTACTCATCGGGGTTGACGATCCCTTGCACCACGTTTTCCCCCAGGCCGTAGGCGGCGGTGATCAGCACCGCATCTTTAAAGCCGGTTTCTGGGTCGATGGAGAACATCACCCCCGAGCAAGCCAGATCCGAGCGCACCATCTTCTGCACCCCCACCGAGAGGGCTACTTGAAAATGGTCAAAGCCCTTGATCTGGCGGTAGGAGATGGCCCGGTCGGTAAACAAGCTGGCAGAACAGTGGTGACAGGCATTGAGCACTGCCCGCACTCCACGCACGTTCAGGTAGGTCTCCTGCTGGCCGGCAAAGCTGGCATCCGGCAAGTCTTCTGCCGTGGCACTGGAGCGCACCGCCACATCGGTGTCGGGGCCGTAGCGCTCGCACAGCTTTTGGTAGGCTTCGGCGATGGCCTGCTCTAGCTGAGGGGGGAAGGGAGTTTGCAAGATCAAGGTGCGGGCAGCCTTGCCCCGCTCGCGCAAATTTTGGACATTCTCAATGTCTAAGTCTTTGAAAATCTCCTGCAACTTCTCCTCTAGGCCCGCAGAGGCGATGAACTGGCGATACGCATGGGCGGTGGTGGCAAATCCTGTCGGCACCTGGATCCCCTTTGAGGTGAGCTGCTGCTGCATTTCTCCCAAGGAGGCGTTTTTCCCGCCCACCTGGGCAACGTCCCGCAGCCCCACCTCCGTCAGGGGCAAGACCAAAGGCGGCTCTGAGCCAAGCTGGGGTTGAGAGGGTTGCTGAAGCTGGGATCCCCTGGTTTCTCCATCCGACATGCCTTACCTCCTTCTTAGATCCATTGAGCGATCCATTGAGCCAACGCCAATTGCTGGGGTGTGCTGTGTTGTCGGCTTGGGATCGCTCCCGGCTCTCCTATGCCAACACTCGGCCCAACTCATTCTTGGTGGGCCATAGCCTCACTCTAGTCAGGATTTTCTGCCCCTTAAAATTGCCCAGGGATCCCCCCAAGAAGGCTTAGAAGGCGATGAGACAAGGCAGATCCCCCCACCACCTGCCTGCGGAAGTTGCTGCAAATCTTCGACCTTTTTTACTCAGTGCAAAAGTAGCCGGGCTGCCACAATGGTCAAAGAAGGCAATTTGGGCAACAACGGCATGGAGGGCCACAAGGAGGCTGCAGCAGACATTCGCCAGATCAGGGTGACGGAAAAACAGCAGGGCTTGCGGCTGGATCGAGGATTGGCAGAGCAACTGCCGGAGCTGTCGCGGTCGCGCCTGCAGCAGCTTATCCGCCAGGGCCAGGTTTGGCTCAATGGGCAGCCCTGCCGGGATAAGGATCGCCCCCTGCAAGCTGGGGATGAAGTCGAGGTGCGGATCCCGCCAGCCACCCCGACTGCCCTGCAGCCGGAGCCGATCCCCTTGGACATTCTTTACGAAGATGACGATTTGCTTGTGATCAACAAGCCCCGCGGTTTGGTGGTGCACCCCGCCCCCGGCCACGCCAGTGGCACCCTGGTGCACGCCCTGCTGGCCCACTGCCCCCATCTTTCAGGCATCAACGGCGAGCTGCGTCCAGGTATTGTCCATCGCCTTGACAAAGACACCACTGGTGCCCTGGTGATTGCCAAACACGATCAGGCCCACCAGCACCTACAAGCCCAGATCCAGGCCAAAACCGCCCGGCGCATCTACTTGGGGGTGGTGTTTGGCCGGCCGGCCCAAAGCCAAGGCACCGTCTCTGCCCCCATTGGGAGGCACCCGGTGGATCGGCAGAAAATGGCCGTCCTGACCCCTGGCCAAGGGCGAGTGGCGGTAACCCACTGGCAAGTGTTGGAGCGGCTGGGCAACTACACCCTGATGCAGTTTGAGCTGGAGACCGGGCGCACCCATCAAATTCGGGTGCATGCTGCCCACATGCGCCTACCCATTGTCGGGGATCCCCTCTACACCCAGAGCAAAACCAGCCCTGTTAAGCTGGGCGGCCAAGCTCTCCATGCCTGGAAGCTCTCCTTTGTTCACCCGCGCACAGGCCAGCCGCTGCAGTTTACCGCTCCCCTGCCGGAGGAGTTTGAGCGGCTCTTGCGGCAGTTGCGCAGCCAGACGGGCTAGGCAGCCTCTGGGGTTTCCCTCTTGCTTTGCCTGGTCATTGCAAACGGCTGTGGAACAGCTGGTTGGTTGATCCCCAGCTCCCCTCGCCCGCAAGGGGTGAGGGTCAGCGGCGAAGGGTCTTCATCTTGTTTGAAACGAGTATGCCCAGTTGTCCCCACACCCGTGGGGGTGAACCCGGCCAGAGAAGAGAATTAAGACAATCTCATGTCTACCGGGATCCCTGAATGGGATGGGTAACACTGAAACTAGGTCGCAGAAGCGGCGCGTAGCGCAATCTCAAGGAGCCGAACATGAGCAAGAGCTTGCTGGAGCAATTGCGACAGATGACTGTCGTGGTCGCCGATACGGGGGATATCAACGCCATCGAGAGCTTTAAGCCGCAGGATGCCACCACCAATCCCTCTTTGATCACAGCGGCTGCCCAAATGCCCCAGTACCAGGGCATTGTCGATGAAACCTTGCTCAAGGCCCGCCAAGAACTGGGATCCAAAGCCGACATCAAAACCGTGGTGGCCCACGCCATCGATCAACTGGCCGTGGCCTTTGGCGTGCGCATTTTGTCCATCATTCCTGGCCGGGTCTCGACGGAGGTGGATGCCCGCCTCTCTTACGACACAGAAGCCACAGTTGCCAAAGCCCGCCATTTGATCGAGCTCTACAAGGCGGCAGGAGCGGATCCCAAGCGGGTGCTGATTAAAATTGCCTCGACTTGGGAAGGGATCCGGGCTGCCGAGATCCTGGAAAAGGAAGGGATCCACTGCAACCTTACCCTGTTGTTTGGCTTGCACCAAGCCATAGCCTGCGCCGAAGCGGGGGTGAAGCTGATCTCGCCCTTTGTGGGCCGCATCTTGGATTGGTATAAGAAACACACGGGCCGGGAGAGCTATCCCCCTGCCGAAGATCCGGGGGTGCAATCGGTAACCCAGATTTACAACTATCTGCGCAAATACGACTATCCGACCGAGGTGATGGGGGCCAGCTTCCGCAACATCGGGGAGATCATCGAGTTGGCCGGCTGTGATCTCCTGACCATCTCGCCCGCCTTGCTGGCGGAGCTGCAGAACACCGAGGGTTACCTGGAGCGCAAACTGGATCCGGAAAAAGCCAAGAAAATGGACATCCCGCGCCTGGTGATGGATCGAGCTACCTTCGACCAGATGCACCGGGAAAACCGCATGGCCTCAGAAAAGCTGGAAGAAGGGATCCAGGGCTTCTCCAAAGCGCTGGAGGTGCTGGAAAAACTGCTCACCGAGCGGCTGCAGAAGCTGGAGGGTGCCAAGGAAACCATTACCCACGCCGCCCAGGATGTCTTCCGCCTCTACGACCTGGATGGGGATGGCTTCATCACCCGCGAGGAGTGGATGGGGGCAGATCGCGTTTTCGATGCCCTGGATACCAACCAAGATGGCAAAATTACCCCTGAGGAAATGTTGGTCGGCCTAGGGGCGGCGGTCTATCTGAAGAATTAGCCGCTGGCAGCCGGCCTGGGAAAACCTCAAGGTCTATGGGCGAGAACTTTCGCCACATCGGAGACGGGGTGGCCGCCCTGGAAGCGCAAGCCCGCCGCTGGATTGCCCAGCGGCTGCAAGGGATCCCTTACGATCCGCCGCCGGGGCCAGCAGCCAGGCAGGTGCTGCATTGGATCGAGACGGATCTGCTGCCGCGCCTGCAGCAAACCCCCCAGGAGCTGGAGAACCTGCTGCATGGGCTAGGGGGCGGCTATGTGCCCAGCGGCCCTTCCGGCGCCCCCACCCGAGGCCGAGTGGACGTGTTGCCCACGGGGCGCAACTTTTACTCGGTGGACATTCGCGCCATCCCCACCCCCACCGCCTGGCAGGTCGGCTCACTGGCCGCCGAGCGGCTGGTGGAGCGCTACGTGCAAGAGCAGGGGGAATATCCCCGTCGCCTGGGCCTATCCGTTTGGGGCACCTCAACTCTAAGAACTGGCGGCGACGATTGGGCCGAGGCCCTGGCGCTCTTGGGGGTCAAACCCCGCTGGGATGGAGGACGGGTGGTGGACATCGAGATCCTGCCTGTAGCGGTTTTGGGCCGCCCCCGTGTGGATGTAACCTTGCGCATTTCTGGCTTCTTTCGCGATGCCTTTCCCAATCTGATTGCCCTGTTTGACCGGGCCGTGCAGGCCGTGGCTGACCTGGAGGAGCCAGAAGCCGACAATCCCCTGCGGGCCCACGTGCTGGCCGATACCCAGTACTGGCAGGAGCAAGGGATCCCAACGCAAGCAGCGGCGGAGCGGGCGCGGCTGCGCATCTTCGGTTCCAAGCCAGGGGCCTACGGGGCCGGCCTACAGGGGCTGATCGAGGCGCAAAACTGGGAAACAGAAGCGGATCTGGCCCGCGCCTACCTCAACTGGAGCAGCTACGCCTACCGGGCCGATGGCGAGGGAGAGCCGGCCCCCGAAGCCCTGCGGCGGCAATTGGCCCACCTGCAAATTGTGCTCCACAACCAAGACAACCGCGAGCACGACCTGCTGGACTCCGATGACTACTACCAGTTTCAAGGGGGGATGGTGGCGGCAGTGCGAACGCTCCAGGGCCGCAACCCGCGGATTTACTTCGGGGATCACGCCCGTCCCCACAACCCTAAGATCCGCACCCTGGCCGAAGAAATTGACCGCGTCTATCGCGCCCGCGTGATCAACCCCAAGTGGATTGCCGGTGTTATGCGCCACGGCTACAAGGGCGCCTTCGAGATGGCTGCCACCCTGGACTACCTCTTTGCCTACGACGTCACCACCCATGCTGTGCCGGATTTCATGTACGCCGGCCTGGCCCGCGCCTACCTATTGGATCCCCAAGTCCAGCAGTTCCTGCGATCCCGCAACCCCTGGGCGCTGCGGGACATGAGCGAGCGGCTGCTGGAAGCCCACCAGCGGGGCTACTGGCAAGAGCAGGCCCTGGAATTGCTGCCTCAGATCGAAGCCCTGATGCTGGAGATGGAAGCCTACCTGGAATCCCGCTCTCCCGTGGCGAGAGAAGGTTAAGTTCTGCTAAGATTTTTTTATCCAAACCAGTTGTGGAGGGATCCCAGGCCATGAGCAAATCTGAGCTGTTGCGAGAGATTCTGGGGCCACTGTTGGAGGACTACCGCTACTGGTTTGAGCGTTCTCGCCGCTTTTTGCAGGAAGAGACCCTGGAATTGATCAGCCCAGAAGAGCAGCAGTCCTTGCTGGAAGAGGTTTTGGCTGCCCAGGCGGAGCTACAGGTAGCCAAAGCGCTTTATCAGGCCTCTGATCAAGAGGTTGGCATCGACCCTGGGCTGATGGCAAAATGGCATCGCCTGCTGATGAAATGTGCCGAATTGGGCCGTCAATTTCGCCAGATTCACCCCTCCCCCGACCTGTAATGCTGCAGATTCTCTACCTCATCGCTTTTGTGGCCATTGCCTTTTTGGCCCTGCGCAACTTGGTTACCAATGTCATCACACTGGGCGTGGAAGAGCGCAAGGCCTCTCCTCGTCGTGCCCGCAAGCGGATCCCTCACCCAGAGCTGCTGGATGAAGATGGCAACCTCACCGAGGAGCCTCTACTGGTGATTCGCTCGGCCAGCTTGGAAGAAGCTCGCAGCCGTTTGGAAGATCTCTATTCCGGCTCGCCGGACGAAGATTAGGGGAGTTTCTTGGGCTTTCTCTCTTGGGCGTGGCTGCACTAGCCTGGGAAGGTACTGCGCGCCATTTGCCCGAGCGTCTGGTGGGCGAGTCAACGGAGATGGGATCCGACTTCAACGTGGAATCGGTGCTGGAGGCGGTGCTCGGCAAGCTGAAGGTTTTGGCGGAAACGGGACAAACCTTTGGTCAGCCGATCACTATTGGTGAGACGATTATTGTCCCTTACATGTCCTTGCATTTTGGCTTGGGTGGGGGAGGGGGTAACTTTGGAAAGACTGCTCCTGGCTGTCGCGGCAACGGCGGGGATCCGGCCAGTCTGTTCGGGGGAGCGGGGGGTGGGGTGCGCATCGAGCCAGTTGGCTTTCTGGTGATCCGAGGCGAGCGAGTGGAGCTGCTGACCACCGTCCAGAAGCCCGACCAGTGGAACCAACTCAGCGAGACTCTGGTGCCCCTGTTGCAGCAGTGGCTGCAAAATCGTGCCGGCAACTCCTGAAGGGACTAGCCGCGAATGGAGAGGCGGGATCCCTGGGGAGAGGGTTGTACCTCAATGCGGCGGGGGAAAGCATCCTGCAGGCTGGGGATGTGGGTAATCACCAAGATGCAGGCAAAGTCCGGGGCGATGGCGTTGATGGCAGCCAGCAGTTGGGCGCGCCCGGTGGCATCCTGGGATCCAAACCCCTCGTCGATGATTAAGGTTTGCAGGTCGGATCCCGAGCGCTGGGTGAGCAGGCGGGACAAGGCCAGGCGAATGGCGAAGTTGATGCGGAAGGCTTCTCCACCGGAGTAAGTCTCGTAGGGGCGGGTGCCGTGGGGATCGGCAATGAGAATGTCGAGGGTGTCATAGGGACTCCGTCCCGCTACGGAGGACAGCTTGGCCGGTGAGCAATAGCGTCGCCCGGAGCGCTGGGTAACCAATTGCAGGTGCAGGCGGTGTTGGGTAAGGCGGGCCAGGATCTGGTTGGCCTGGGCTTCCAGCTCGGGCAGGACATTTTCGACGATCAGGGCGGGGATGCCGTTGCGGCCGTAGGCATTGGCCAGCTCTTGGTACACCTGCTGCTGGCGGCGGGCCTGTTGCAGTTGCTGTTCCAGCTCGGCCTGTTCCGCCTGCTGTTGAACCGCCTGTTGTAGCCGTTGTTGGGCGGCCCCTATCTGAGATAGCACCTCATCCAGCCGCCGGCGGTGCTCCCGCAGGGTTTGGCGGATCCCTTCCAGCTGAGCAGGCAAAACCTCGGGATGCTCCGCCAGTTGTTGCTGAAGCCGTTCCAACTCTTGGGTGGCCTGGGCAAAGTGCTGGCGGCTTTCCTGTAGGCGTTGGGATAAGGCTTGGGTGCGGGCTGCCACCTCCGGCAGTTCCTGGCGGGCCACCTGTAGGGCTTGCAGGCGCACCGGCCAGAGTTGCGCTTGGGCCAGTTCGGCTTTCACCTGCTGGTGCAGGGATCCATCGTAGCCCAGGTGGTTTAACGCCTGTTCCACCTGAGCCAACCGCTCCGCCAGGGGAGAATCCGATCCCACTGGCGGGACGGAGTCCTTGGATCCCACCTGTTGCAGGGTTTCCAGTTGTGCCTGTAGGGAGGCGATTTGCTCCCATAGGTGAGAGCGGCGCTCCTGGGCCTTGCGGAGTTCCTGAGAGCGGCCCAGTGCCCAGCGCCAGCGCTCCAGTTCTCCTCGTTGTAAGGCGTGCTCGCGCTCGTCATAGCCCAGTTGTTGCAGGGCCTGCTGGATCTGCTGGAGCTGTTGCCGAGCTTCTTGAGCGTAAGCTTCCCGGTCGAGGATTTCCCTCAACTCTGCCGCTTCTGCTTGCCAGAGCTGGATTTGCCGGCGGCGTTCCTGCTCGGCTTCCCACTGCTGTTGCAATCGCCCTTGCAGATGCAGGCGCTCATCCCAGGTGGCCAGTTCTTGGCTGAGACGGCGGTATTCTGCTTGCAAGAGTTCAATCTCCCGGTCGGCCACCGCCAGTTGTTCGCGGATAACAAACAGTTGGCCGGCAATTTCTTCTTGACGCTCGCGGTGTTTTTTCAGCACCACATCCCGCAGGCGCAGGCTGAGGGGACGGCTACAGAGGGGGCAAGTCCAGTGGCGACGGCGCTGCGGAGCCATAAGGCTGGATCCCTGCGGCTCTGGTGTTGGCGTTGCGGGGGATGACTCGGCAGGTTGACCGGCGGAAGATAGGGCCAGGGATCCCTTCTCTTGTTCGGCTGTCTCCTCGACAAGGGCTGTCACTCTTGCCAAAGTGGGGGTGACCTGATCTCGTTCGCTGCGCGGAGCACTTTGAGCGGAAAACACCTCTTGACCTTCCTCCCAGGTGGTCACCAACAGGCGGCAGCGTTCTTCCTCCTGTTGCCACTGTTGCTGGAGAACCCGCTGGCGTTCCTGGAGCTTTTGCACGAACAGCCGTCGTTCTTGGACTTTTTCCAACACCCGCTGCTGGTAGAGACGCCGTCGCTCCAGCTCTGCCAAGGCGGCCTCTCCTTCGGCAATTTTCTGCTCCAGTTGCTGCTGCTGTTGGGCTAGAGTTTCCTGGCTTTGCAGTTGCTGGCTGAGAAGCTGGAGGCGGGCTTGCAGACGTTCCCGCTCGCGGCGGATTTGCTCTTGCCAATGCTGTTGCTGCTGGAGAAGGACGGCGGTTTGCGCTTGGGCTTGGTTCAGGGCCTGGAGACGCTCTTGAGCTTGCTGGTAGTGGCGCAGGCCGGTTTCGATGCGTTCCTGTTCTGCCAGCAATTGGGCATCGGCTTGGGCCTGGGCTTGGCAGGTGGCCAACTCCTGTTGCAGCCGTTGCATCTTGCGCAGTTGCTGCTGTTGCTGCTCGGCTTGCTGGGCCTGGAGCTTTTGGTGTTCTTGGAGCAGGTGTTGCTGCTGCTCGAAGAGATGGTGGAGATGGCGATCTTGGGTCATCAGGGCTTGGTAGCGTTCGTAGCCCGCCAGGATCTCCTCACTCTGGGCAATCAGCTCTTCCAACTGGAGCAGGTGCTGTCGCTGGGCACGCCACTGTTGCTCGGTGTGCTGCAGGTTGGCGCCGAGCTTCCGTAAGTGTTGGGTGAGGTGGTGATGGCGCTCCTGCAAGGTGCAGCGATGTTCGTAGAGGCGCTCTAGGGCTTGCAATTCCTGCTGTTGCTGGGCTAGGAGTTGCTGCAGATGGGTTTGCTGTTGTTGGAGTTGCTCCAGTTCGGCTTGAATTTGGCCAAGGTGGGCCTGTTGTTGGTCAAGCTGCTGCAGGCGCTCTTGGAGCAGATCGGCTTTGAGTTTGGCGCTGCGTGCCCGTTCCCGACAGCGCTCGGCCAGCAGATCGTACTGCCCCAGCTTGAGCATGTCGGCCAAAATTTGCTTGCGCTCGCCAGGACGCTTCAGGGTGAAGGCATCCGCTTGTCCTTGTCGCAGATAGGCAGAGTGAATAAAGGTCTCGTAGTCGAGGCTGAGCTGACTTTGAATGGCCCGTTGGGTGGCGCGCATGCCGCGGCGGGTTAGGCTGCGCCAGCGAGGTTGGCCGTCGGTTTCTCCGGTTTGAATTTGCCACTCCAGGGATCCCTCGCCCGATAGATGACGGCTGCGCAGGATGCGGTAGGTTTGTCCTCGGGAGCGGTAGATCACCTCTACCCAGGCTTCGCTGGCCCCCTTGCGGATGAGATCGCTGTCATTGCTAGCCCGGCTTTGCCCCCAAAGGCCCCAGGTGAGGGCATCGAGCAGGGCGGACTTGCCTGCCCCATTGGGGCCACAAATGCAGGCAGTATGGATCCCACGCAGATCCAAAACGGCATGAGCATAACAGAGAAAATTGTGCAAGGTTAGGCGAACCGGGATCACGGAAAACTCTGAGGGGCTCTGGTTGCTGGAAAAAATGAGGTTGAGCCATTTGATCCAGAGTATCGCGTCAGCGGTGGGGAGCAACAATGAGGAGTGAGAAGTGAGGAGAGAGGAGTGAGGATACTCCCTTCTCACTACTCTCCGTTCTTTTCTCTTTTCTCTCTTGTCTCTCTTGAGAGGGGATCCGATTGCATTAGCCGCTGACACAGTTGGGCAATCTGGGTGGGGCTAGCCTCATCCAGCCAGCGGTGAAAGGCTTGGGATTCCTGAAGGCGGCCCATCAGCAGCGTGGGGATCTGCTCCGGGCCGTCCAGTTCCGCCAGCCATTGCCGGGGAAAGCCAGTTACTGCAGCCAGATCCTCGGGATCCCGTCGGCCTGCTTGCCACAGCGCTTGCAGTTGGGCAATCTGCTGGGGGATCTGCTCCCAGCGGTGGCCAGAAGCAGTCAGGATCAGCGTTTGCGGCTGTGCCTGTTGCAGCAGTTGGGCCAAGTCCGCCGGTAGCCAGGGCCAGCGGGCCAGCACCAGCTTTGCCCCTTTTGGTGGTGGAACAAGGTTCTCGGCCTCCTGCCCGTCGTAACAGATGGCCCCTTTCAGCGAATCCGGCAGGGGTTTCTGCCGAAAATCTTGGATCTCTATGGGGGGAGCAGAAAGGGTGGGTGCCTGCCACTCTCCCGAAGGGCGCACTGCCAGCACCTTGCCCTGCCAAGGCTGTTTGCCCCGGTCATCCGCTTCCAACTGGAGGGCGATGTCCAAAGCCTGGCATTTTTGCCAGCGCTCCAGCTCTTCTCCGGCTTGCCAAAACCACAGGGTACGGGATCCCAGCTCAAACTTCAGGTGGCGACCATTCTGAGAAATCCCCAACTTAACGCTGCCGCAGCGAACATTCATCAGGGCTACGACGGGGTTGGGGTTGCCGTGCCCAAAGGGCTGCAGAAGCTGCACCTGCCGATACACCTCATCCAGCTCTGCCACCCCGTCCCGGCCCTGAGAGGCCAGAAGCTCCCAATCGATGACGATCTCCACTGCTAAGGTGCGAGCCTGGTGATCTGGGCTGACCCGCGCGGCCAGCTCCCGCCGCAAAGCCAGTTGTACGGCGGCCAGGCAAGAGAGATCCACTTGGATCCCGGCTGCCATAGGGTGTCCACCTCCCCCCAGCAACAGGGGGCGCACAGCCTCGATGGCCTCCACCAGGTTCACCCCCGGCAGGGAACGGCCCGACCCATAGCCCCGTCCCGCTGCTTCGTCTTTGGCGATCAACACCGTTGGGCAGTGGTACTGCTCCACCAAGCGCGCCGCCGCGATCCCCAGAACCCCTGGGTTCCAGCCGGCTTCGGCCAAAACAATGGCTCCTTCTCGGGCCAGATCCATGCTCTCCACCTGTTGGCTGGCCTCTTGGATCACCTGCTGGGTGAGGTGCTTACGCTCCTCATTGAGGGCAACAAAGTGCTGCACTAAGGCCTGGGCACGCTCTGGATCAGGGGTGGTCAGCAGCTCCACCGCCAGGCTGGCATCTTCCAGACGGCCAATTGCATTCAGCTTGGGAGCAAGGCGAAAGCCAACATCTTGGGCTGTTGGCAGCACGGATCCCTTGGGTTGGGCCTGATCCAACAAGGCCCGCAGCCCCAGCCGCTGGGTATTGGCCAGCACCGGCAGGCCCCGCTGCACCAAGTAGCGGCACTCCCGCTGCAACACCGCCACATCGGCCACAATTCCCACCGCCACCAAATCCAGGTGCTGCTCGACACCAGGGATCCCTAGGGCTTGGTAGAGCGCCTCCGCCAACTTGTAGGCCACTCCCACCCCCGGCAAGAAGCGCAGCGGATGTTCAGCCGGCAATCGCAAGGGGTTGACCACCGCATAGGCAGCGGGCAAGGGATCCGGCAGCATGTGGTGATCCGTCACGATCACGTCCACCCCCTGGACTTGGGCCATGGCAATTTCGGCAGCATTGCCCACCCCGCAATCCACCGTCAGGATCACTTGGCAGCCCTGGGCCAGCACCTGCTGTAGCCGTTGAGGATTGAGCCCGTGCCCCTCGGTGCTGCGCAGCGGTATGGAGAACTGGACTCGGAAGCCCAAGGGTTGTAACGCCGAGAGCAGGAGACTGGTACTGGTGACACCATCGCAGTCAAAGTCCCCCCAAATGCACAGGGTCTCTTCCCTTTCCCGTGCCTGCAGCAGCCGCGCCACCGCCCGCTCCAGATCCGGCAGGGATGCTGGTGGTGTGGGGGAATAGTGTTCGGGATCCGCGAAGGCCCGCGCTTGCTCCCAAGTGTGCAGACCCCGCAGGGCCATCACCTTGGCCGCATACTTGCCGTATTCCCGGCTCAGCTCCAGATTGAACTGGGGGGGAGTGGGCAGCAGCTCCCAGCGGTGCGGAGTATCTTCGCGCCAGCCGTAATCCATGCAAGCTAGGCCGACCCCTTGGCCGACAAGAGTAGAACTTCTCAGGAGCCTATCAAAAACGGCCCAGGGGGGAAATGGATCCCAGAGGAAAGGGCTGGGGATGATGGGCTACCTTGAACCCTACTGGCAGCAGTGAGAAGCCACACAGCAGGCGGAAGGGTGCTCGTGATTGTGGGTGGCACAGGCTTCGCTGCAGTAGAGTTGACCTTCGTAGCGATAGCCTTGGCTGCTCTCGAAGCTGCAGTTGCAGTGTTCACAGGCGCAACGGACAAGGGTGCTGGCAGACATGATTTTCTCTCCTTCTTTCTCGTTTTTTCCTAGGGATCCTCTTGTCGAAGATCCGCGTCTCTACACCCTAGCGGTTGCTCGGCAACGATGCTGAAACAAGAATCAGAATCATTTTTGGCACTTCACCGATTACAGCCTATGAATTAGGATACAAGTATCCAAGAGAAAAGAGAGATATATACCAACCTATTTGTTAGATTTATCCCAAAGAGTTGTGGCAGCTTATCAGGCAGGCAAGACCTCCACTCGCCAGGTAGCGGAACAGTTCATGGTAACCCAAAGAACACTGCACCACTGGGTGCATCAGTATCAACAAACTCAGGATTTATCCCCCAAGAAAGTCGGCACAAAGCGAGTAGGTATTCTGGAACAACACCGGCAAGAAGTTATGACGGTCATTGAAAGGCGCCTGAACTATTATCCGTGGTAGTATCAAGAACTGCTACGAGAGCAACTGGATACTGATGTGAGTGCTGTTACGATAGACAACTTTTTAAAAAAGCGAGGAATGACGCTAAAAAAGAATTACCGCAGTGTAAAAATCAGAGAAGAGGAGGTGCAAAGGCAACAATTAGCCTAGAGTTAAGAAGTCAAGAATATACCAGTGGAAGATATAGCTATTCTAGACCAGACAAGGGTGTGAGAGGCAATGGAACGGAGGGGTATCTCGGAGTTTACGCAGTCAAAGAGCTTACAGTTACCGTCAGAGATGCAAGGGGAAAAAACATAAGATTATTGAAGCTATTTCCTGGAGAGAGGCAGTAGGCTGTTGTGTTATCAAGGGTGGAATGCGGAAGAGCAATTTTCTGGAGTTTTTGCAAAGTGACTCATGTCCGGAACTGGATGCGCGGAAGGTGGTGATTAGAGTTCGGAAGTGGAGGGTTTGATTCAAGGAACAGGTGCGCGGATCATAGACCTGCCTGTGTATGCACCAGAGTTGAATCCGATTGAGAGGATGTGGTCGGTATTGAAGCCTTTTATCCGGCAGTTTTCCAGAGCCGGGAAGTATGGGATGGAGCAGATAGCAGAGACCTCTTGACTACTCATCAATCCATTCTGCTTCCGAAGTTGGTTTGCTAGGTGTTGCTACTGTGCCCCTTGATTCCTTAACAGGCTGTACTGCTCCATCCCTATGCACGAAGAGGGATGCCGCCGCCCTAATTACTGGGAAGAGACTCCCAGATACTTTGTCCCTCTAATGTCCCTCTAGTAAGAGGTACTGCACCACGAAGCACTCAGTGCCGCCGCAGGCGAACAAGCTGGCGGAGTTCGCAGTTACTGTATCAAGAAGCCGTCATAAAGGGCGGGGCTTGTAACCCAGTTTTCTGGTCAATGTGGCGTTGGCATCTCTTTGTGCTTTATCCTGAGGGGCGATAAGCTAAAGTACAGCAACAACACAGTCCTAAACTGGGAACTTTATTGATGCCTCCGCGCTCCTCTTCCTCCCAGAGTGGCTCTACCCCATTCCCCTTTCTGGAGGGGCGGGGTGCTGCTGACGGTGAGGCTGAGTCGAGCTTGCCGCTGGGACAGCGTTTGCTGCGGGCGGGTCTGATCTCCCAATCCCAGTTGGCTCAGGCTCTGCGAGAGCAACAGCAAAACCACCTCAAGCTGGGAGAAGTGTGTCTCGAGCACGGCTGGCTCACCCCAGCCGCTCTCTACCGCTTCCTGCCCAGCCAGTCTCTTTCTCTGGGAGAGATTTTGGTGGCACTGGGCCACTTGGATTTTGAGCAGTTGCGGGTTGCTCTGGCCCAACAGCGTCGCTACGGGCGGAAATTGGGGGAGATTCTCACCTGGAAAGGCTGGGTACAGCCAGCCATTTTGGATCGCGCCTTGGATGTTCAGGTGCAACTGCAACGGATGGCTTCCCCCAATGCGTGGGAAGCACTGCAGCCTTTTTTGGCTAAGGATCCCGTACCCGAGGTTCAGCCTATCCCCCGAAGATCGACAATTCCTGGCCGAGAAGACCCAGCTCAGGATTGGCCTGCACCCGAAGAGGCCAGGAGAGAGAGTACGGTTCAGCCGCCGAGTCTTGAATCTGCGGCTGGGGGAGATTCCATCCCTGGAACATTAGCCGCGGCAGCCTCGGATCCCTTTGCCGATGAGCCTCAACCGGCCACCTTGGCCGACTACCGCAAGCAAGTGGAAGCCTTGCAGCTACAAATCGAGCTCCAGGAACAGGAATGGGATCGGATCCTGGCCAACATGAACCAGCAGATTGCCGATTTTCAAAACCAGTATCAGCAGCGCATTCAAAAACTGGAAGCCACCATCCGTCTCCAACAAGCAGAGCTCCAGCACCAGGCTACGCTGCAGCAGGATTTGCGGGTTTGGCGGGAACAACTGCAACGTCTAGAAACGGAGCTGGCTCTTGCCCGCGCTGCCGAGCAGAAGGCGCAGCGGCAGTTGCAAACCCAGCGAGATTGCTATCAGTCGGAACTGGAGCAGTTGCAAGAGCAAATCCAGATTCTGCAGAAACGCCAGTTGGACTCGGTGCCCAGCAGCGTTGTGGCTGACCTACGCGCCCAATTGGAGGCAGCGCTTCATCAAATCCAGCAGCTCCGATCGGAGCGGGATCAGCTGCAGGCCCAACTTGCCCAGCAAGCTGCAGAGTCAGAGGCTGCTCTATCCCGGCATCTGGATTCCTTCTGGCCAGAGCAGGTTGCCGCCTTGGAGCAACAGATTGCGGAGCTGAGGGCCTCTTTGCAGATGTGGCAAGAGCGCTACGCCCAGCTACAGCAAGAGCACGAGGCCCAAATGGCGCGGCTTTCCGGCTATGTTCCCCCAGAGCAGGTGGAAAGCTTACAGGCGCAGCTACAACAACTGCAAGCGGAAATAGCACAGCTGATGGCAGCCAACCGTGACTACGAAGCGCACCTTGCTCAACTGGAGGAGCAACTACAGCAGAGCCAAGCCCTGATCCTTCAGCTCAGGACAGAACAGGCCGAAGCCGACCAGCGCATTGTCCAACTGGAGGGATCCCTGCAAGCCCGCCAAGAAGCCTTGGAGCAAGCTCAACAACAACTGAAAACGATGGGATCCCGCCTCAGCGCCCTTCAACAGCAGCAGGCCAACTTGACGGTGGAACTGCGAGATGCGCGAGAGCTGCTGGCGGCCTACCGACAGAGCTTGGAGACTTTACAGGAGAACCTCAAGATTGAGCAGAATCGCAACCGTCTGCTGCAGGTGAGTTACGAACAGCAAAAGCTGATCGCCGAGGCAGCGCAGGCTCAGTTGAGAGCAGCCAACTTCTCTGGTTCAACCGCCAAAGATGAGCCAGCACGTTCGCGTGAGCGAAACACAGTCCTTACGAGGAGACTGGAGGAACCTGCGACCGATGCCGGGGAGCTTCCCGCCAATCCTGAGGACACGCCGACGGATCCTTTGCTGGCGGAACTCACCCCCTGGGCCAGGCATCTGTTCCAAAACTTGCAGGCAGCGGGCTTGCTGGATCGGCCCCAGATCCAAGACATCCTCAGCCGCTGGCAACAATCAGGGGGCAAGCTGACTGCGGTCATCGGCGAGTGTACCGGCCTGAAGGCAACCACGATCAAGTTCTTTGCGGATGGGGGGTATTCTGCCCGTTTGTCGGGGTGCCGCACGGTGGGAGAGTTCCTCAAGGCTGCCGACTTGTTGGCTGCTGAAGTGCTGGAGTCCTTGCCGCCGATGGATGAATCTTCGCCCCACTGGGGGGATCCCTTGGTGGAGCGGGGGTTATTGCGACCGGAGACGCTGCAGTATTTTCGCAAACATTTCCTGCCAGCTTCTGCCAGCGGATGCTGAGATATGCCAGAACTCCGTCCGAGCGCCGAGACCGTCAAGCGGATGAAGGTCTTGCCTCCACAGCACATTGTCGGGCAGGAGATGGCGGCACGACTGCTTGTGGCGGCCCTGGAGAAGGGGCGGGTGACTTCCAGCTACTGCTTCTTGGGCCCCCAAGGGGTGGGGCGGAAGCTGATGGCCCGTTGGTTTGCCCAGGCCCTCTTGTGCGAATCCAGCTCCGGGATCCCTTGCGGCAAGTGCTCCCACTGCCGTTGGCTGCTGGCGGGCAACCATCCCAATCTCCACTGGGTCAGCCCCACCTACCTGCACCAAGGCCGCCTAATTGCGGCAGACTCCCCGGAGGCGCAAACCTTGCAACGGCGCTCGCCGCCCCAAATTCGCCTGGAGCAGGTGCAGGGGGTATCCCGCTTCTGTGCCCGCAAGCCGATTCGAGCCCAGCGAAAGGGCTCCGCCCCGCTAAAGGACTCCGTCCCGCTTACGCGAACGGGAGCGGTGGTGGTGCTGGAGGGAGCCGAAACCTTGGCGGAAAGCGCTGCCAATGCTTTGTTGAAAACCCTGGAGGAGCCAGGCCCAGCCCATATTATACTCATCGCCCCCCAGGCGGCCTCGCTGTTGCCGACGCTGTTGTCCCGCTGCCAAATGGTGCCTTTTCGCCGCCTCAGCCCAGAAGAGGTCGACCGGGTGCTGAGTGGGTTGGGTTGCCCAGATCTGGCAGGGATCCCTCGATCCGAGCTGATTGCCTTGGCCCAGGGCAGCCCCGGCTTGGCCTTGCTGGCCCACCAGCACCTGCAGCAGATCCCGCCGTCGCTCCTTGAGGAACTCAAACGTTGGCCCTGGCACTCTTCTCTCCAGCAGGCATTGGAATTGGGCAGAGCGGTGGCCAGTTTGGAGCTGCCGGCACAACTGTGGCTGATCGATTATTTGCAGCAGCATTTTTGGGCGCAGGGATCCCGTCAGCCGTTTGCGCCAGGGGTGCAGAGCGCCATCCGGCAGTTGGAACGCATTCGCCAACACCTGTTGCAACTGGTGCAGCCCCGTCTCTGTTGGGAGGTCAACCTTGCCAGCATTAGCCCGGGTGGGTGATGTGGTAGCTGCCGTCGGCTTGTACCCAGGCGATCTCCGGGATCCGACATTGGCGGGCATAGGCTTCGATCTCTTCAGGGGCCCGATCCAGCAATTCCAGCTCCACCGCCTCCGATTCTCGCCAGCGGGCGGCCAAGGCCAGCGCCGCCGGGATCCCTGCCGGCACCAGGGGCACCACCAACCGTTTGCAGCCCATCTCCTCGGTTTGGGGATCGGGGGGCAAGAGCCGCAGCAGCGTATCCGGCAGAAGGGTAAAGCCAATCCCCGGCTGCGAGGATTCCGTGCCGCCGCCAGCGCGACTGGCCTGCTGAGGGCTGTAGAGGGCGTACAGCCGGTCGTAGCGCCCCCCCAGAGCAATGACCTCCCCGCTCGCCACCGCCTGAAAAACGATACCGGTGTAGTAGGCCAGGGTTTGCAACAAGCTCAGATCCAGCACCACCCGCACCCCATGTTCCTCCAGCACCTGGCAGAGCTGCCGCAGATCCCGCAGCCGCTCAGGCGGCACAGGCAACTGAGCCAGGTCAGAAAGAACTGAGCCGGGCTGGCCCCGCAGCCCCAGAATCTGCAAGCCAATCTGGCGGGCGGCTTCCGGCAGAGGGGCCGATTCCAGGTAAACGTAGTCGAGCTGGGCAATGGCACGGCGCACTGCCGCTTGAGCCGTGGGGGCAACGGCGCTGAGCAAACTCTCGGTGAGGCTGACATCTCCCAGCAGCAGCGTCCAGGCGGCCTCCGTCCCGTTTACACAAGAAGAGATGCCGATCGAGCGAATGCAATCGGCCAGCAGCAGCAGAATCTCGGCATCTGCCAGCCATCCCCCTGCCCCGATCAGCTCCACTCCGGACTGAAAAAACTCCTGGCTACTGTAGGATCCCTCCTCCCGCCGGCTGTTGCGAAAAACGCTGCCGTGGTAGTAGAGCCGCAACGGCAAAGGCCCACCGGCTAGACGGGTGGCTGCCGCCCGCACAATGGAAGCAGTGAACTCGGGGCGCAGCCCCAGCATCGTCCCTTCGCCATCCCGCAGTTGCAGCACCGACTCAGCGCGGATGGATCCCCCCGCCAGCAGCGTTTCCAGCCGCTCTAGGGTGGGAGTGATGATGCGCTGGTAGCCATGGCGCCGGAAAACCCGGGTCAGCTGAGCCTCCAGCTTCTCCCGCCGTTGTACTTCCCGCGGCAGGAGATCCCGGGCACCGCTGGGGGGGCGCAGACTGCTGGAGACGGTGGAACTGGCCTCAGGGCGGGGATCCCAAAAGTGCTCCGCACCGCTACCGCGAGAGTGCTCCGCACCGCTACCGCGAGAGTGCTCCGCACCGCTACCGCGAGAGTGCTCCGCACCGCTACCGCGACCGTACACAGGGCTGCTCCAGCAGAGGATCCTGCTGCATCATACCGGATGTTGGAGGTCAGCTGGGATCCCGGGGAAACTCAGGCCACTCCCAGATGGGATCCGTGGAGCGCACTCGGTGCATTCCTGCTTCCGCAAAGCGGGCGAAGGCGGCCTCCGCCTGTTCGCTGAAATCCACAACGCCGGGAATCACCACCGGCGAGGTGCAGTCCTCCAGAAGGTAGACTTTCTTGGCCAAGCTGGGATCCGTGGCCTGGATCTCTTGCAGCAGGTCGCTCACCGTCCAGGCCACGCAGTGGCTTTTGGCTTGGCCAGCCACGATCAGGGCGTCAAACTGCAGCAGGTGGTGGATGAGGAGCTCATTTTTCTCGTCGATGGGATCCCCTTCCGGCCCGGTCAAAACCTCCGGGCTAAGCACGGAATAATTTTCCGTCAAGGGATTGGCTCCCTTGAGCTGCAGGCTGGGCTGGCTAAGGCGGGCCATGCCGTGAAAGAAAATCGCCTCCTCCACCGCCGGCACCAAGGCATGGCCGATCCCCCCCAGCATGGAGTGGTAGGGCCAGACGATGAGGGGATATTTCCCCCCCTGCTCCAATTGCTCGGCGTAGTGCAGAGCGTAGACCTGCAACCGGGTTAGATCCCCTTGGGTCAGGCTGGCGGCTACAGCCGGGTTCACCCGCCACCGCCCGCAGCGGATATCGGCTGCCGAAATGGCCGTGGCCGGCTCAGGATGGGCTCCCTGCGCGTCCACCCAAAAGACGGGGTGGAAGATCTGCATGGCCGTGTGGGTGTCGAGAGTGGCAATGATCTGGGTGAGGCAGGCCAAATTGCGGTAGATGAACTGACAAAGCCGTCGATTGTCTTCCACCGCTCCCAATCCGCCGGAACCGGCCACAAACAACTCAAAGCCGGGAATGCAAAAGGTGTTCTGCACATCAATGAGCAGCAAGCCCACCCGCACCCGATCCGCCTCTGCCGGCGGGATCCCTTGCTCCTTGGCCCAGAGCTCGGCTTCTGCTGCCCGCTGTTGGTAGGGCACGCGCCAAATCTCTCCCACCCGCTCCGGATCAAAGTGGGGGGGAAGGCCCGCTGGAGCCGCAACCGTTAGCTCCTGTAGAGTGGCATTCATGGCGTTCTCCCGGTGGGGGCTGGATTGACCAGGCTTGCACAAGCTTGATCTAAGGTTAAAGGAAGTCGGGCTGGTACTTATGGTTGGTTTCACTATAAGTTGGGGAAGAGGTTTTGTCCAGATGGCCGCCTGTATTTCTGGCTGAGTTTGGGTTTGGTGTCTTGTCGAGGCCGATTTTTAGGGTTTTTTGGGGTTGTGATGCTTCTGGTGGATCCCTACAAGCAGCCTTACTTATGGTAAGTTTCACTATAACCTTCGCAACAGCCCTCTGCTCGATCCCGCCGTTCCCCATTGGCTTCTGCCCCGAGGTTTTTCATGTTGAGCCCTGATTTCTCGTCGTTGCAGCCCCAAGACTATGGCTTGCTAACCGATCTGTACCAGTTCACCATGGCCGCTTGCTACGTGGGGGAAGGGCTAGAGGCTCAGCCCGCTGCCTTTGAGCTGTTCGTGCGGCGGCTGCCCACCGACTATGGCTACCTAATCGCCATGGGGCTCACCCAGGCAGTGGACTATCTGCAGCAACTGAGCTTCGCCCCCGAGGCTTTGCGAGCGCTGCGGGAAACGGGCATTTTCGCCGATGCGCCGGAGCGCTTTTGGGAGCTGCTGGCCCGCTGCCGGTTTGAGGGGGATGTGTGGGCGGTGCCGGAAGGAACCGCCATTTTCGCCAACCAGCCCCTGTTGCGGGTGGAAGCCCCCCTCTGGCAAGCCCAACTGGTGGAAACTTACTTGCTGTCCACCTTTAACTACCAGACCCTGATCGCCACCAAGGCGGCCCGTATGCGAGATGCAGCAGGGGATGAGGCCATTTTGTTGGAGTTCGGCACCCGGCGAGCTTTTGGTCCCCAGGCGGGGCTGTGGGCAGCCCGGGCGGCTCTGGCGGCAGGGTTCAATGCCACCTCCAACGTCTTGGCAGCCCTGAAATTGGGGCGCAAGCCGGCAGGAACCATGGCCCATTCCCTAGTGATGGCCATTGCTGCTCTCTCGGGAGACGAAACCCGCGCCTTTCAATCCTTTCGGCGCTACTTTCCCCAAGCTGCGCTTCTAATCGATACCTACGATCCCATCCAAGGGGCGCGCACAGCAGCCCAGCTCTTTGCGGCCAGAAGCCCAGATCAACTGGGATCCCAGGGGGAAATCGGCGGGGTGCGCATCGACTCGGGAGATTTGGAAGATCTCTCTCGCCGGGTGAAACAAATTTTGCCTCAAGGAGCCCCGGTGTTCGTCAGTGGGGATTTGGACGAATACGAGATCGAGCGCCTGCATCGCTCCCAAGCCCCCATCAGCGGTTATGGGGTGGGCACCCGCCTGGTAACTGGAGAAGGCGTAAACGGGGTGTACAAATTGGTGGAAATCAACGGGATCCCAGTGGCCAAAGCTTCCTTTGCCAAAGCCACCCTTCCCGGTCGCAAGCAGATCTTTCGCGGCCCTGAAGGAGACTTGTTGGGCCATGCTGACGAGCCCCCGCCTCCTGGCTACGAACCGCTCTTGCGCAAAGTTATGGAAAAAGGGCTGCTGCTGGATCCCTTGCCGGATCTGGAAGCCATTGCCCGCACCAGCCGCGCCTCTGTGCTGTGCCTGCCCCAGGGAGTGCGACAACTGCGCCAGCCGGATCCCTGGCCCACAGCCCTGACTGCCGCTTTGCAACGGTTGAAAGACCACACCCTTGGCCAGGAATGTGCCTCGGCGGGCCCTGCCTGAGGAGAAGGAGTCCCGCTGCACTATAATGTTCTAGCTTCAAGGTCTCCGCTTTGAGGTTTGAGTTTTGCCATTGGACTTGAGCCTCAGGCCATTTTGATTTTTGGTGTTTTCCTAGTCTTTGCCCCCAGCTCTATGACCCAACGTGCCCTAATTACCGGCATCACCGGACAGGATGGCTCCTATCTGGCCGAGCTGTTGTTGAAGAAAAACTACGAAGTTCACGGCATCATCCGCCGCGCCAGCACCTTCAACACCGACCGCATCGACCACATCTACGTGGATGCCCATGACCCCCAGGCTAGGCTATTCCTTCACTACGGGGATCTCACGGATGGCACCACCCTGCGCAGGATCCTGGAACAGGTGCAGCCGACGGAAGTGTACAACCTGGGGGCCCAATCCCACGTGCGGGTGAGCTTTGATGCGCCGGAATACACCGTCGATGCAGTGGCCATGGGTACCCTGCGTCTCCTAGAGGCCATCCGCGACTACCAGCAGCGCACCGGGATCCGGGTGAAGTTTTACCAGGCAGGCTCCTCGGAGATGTTCGGCCTGGTGCAAGAGATCCCGCAAAAGGAAACCACCCCCTTCTACCCGCGCAGCCCCTATGCCTGTGCCAAGGTGTACGGCTACTGGCAGACGGTCAACTACCGCGAAGCCTACAACCTCTTCGCCTGCAACGGTATCTTGTTCAACCACGAAAGCCCACGGCGAGGGGAAACCTTTGTAACCCGCAAGATCACCCGCGCCGTCAGCCGCATTGTGGCCGGCAAACAGGACAAGCTCTACCTGGGCAACCTGGATGCCAAGCGGGACTGGGGCTACGCCAAAGACTACGTCGAGGGGATGTGGATGATGCTCCAACAACCCCAGCCGGATGACTATGTGCTGGCTACCGGGGAAACCCACACTGTGCGCGAGTTTGTGGAACGGGCCTTCGCGCTGGTGGGCCTGCCGATTACCTGGAAAGGCTCCGGCCAAGCCGAACAGGGGTTGTACAAAGACCAAGTGTTGATCGAGATCGATCCCCGCTACTACCGCCCAACCGAGGTGGATCTGCTGTTGGGGGATGCTTCAAAAGCCAAGCGAGTCCTAGGATGGGAGCCCAAGGTGAGCTTCCCGCAGTTGGTGGAGCTGATGGTGCTGGCCGACTTGGAAGCCATCGGCCTGGATCCGGATCCCATCTTGGGGGAACGGCGCACCCTCAACGGCCTGCTCAGCGAAGATCGCGCTTTCATCCGCACCCAGCTGGGGGTTCACTACGACTGACAGGGTGAATACAACGGTGGAGAAGGGATCCCAAAAGACAGCCTTGACCCCTTGTCCAAAGCAGGAACTAAACGCTTAATATAGTAGATCGCCGATTCTTTTGGTGCCTCGTCCTCTTGCTCCCCAGCTGACCATCTCTTGCTGACTTTGTTTGCTGATTTCGGAGAAATGCCCCCATGTCCCGCTACACAGGCCCCCGCCTAAAAATTATTCGTCGCTTCGGGGGACTTGATCTGCCCGGCTTGACGCGCAAGCGCCCCAAAAATACCAACCCGCCCGGTATGCATGGCGCCGAGCGCAAGAAAAAATCCGAATATGCCATTCGCTTAGAAGAAAAGCAGAAGGTGCGCTTCAACTACGGGCTGAGCGAGCGGCAGATGATCCGCTACATGCGCAAGGCACGGCGCTCCAAGGGATCCACCGGTTTGGCCTTGCTGCAAATGCTGGAAATGCGGTTGGATTGCATCGTGTTTCGTCTGGGCATGGCTCCAACCATTCCGGCAGCTCGGCAGCTCGTGAGCCACGGCCACATAGAGGTTAACGGCCAAAAGGTAACCATTCCCAGCTATGGCTGCAAAGTGGGGGATGTGATTACAGTAAAAAATAAGGAATCTTCCCGCAAGCTGGTGGCCGCCTACGCGGAGTATCCGGGGTTGTTTTTGCCGGACTACCTGGAGTTTGACAAAGAAAAGCTGCGCGGACGCATCAAGGAATTGCCCCCCCGCGAGCAAATTTGCGCCCCGGTCAACGAGCTTTTGGTGGTTGAGTTCTATTCCCGCAAGCTCTAGGTTGTGTTGATCTTTCATTTGAGCCAAAAGAGAGCACTGACGAGATAGAGAAAACTCAAGAAGTTCCTGGCCAATTTGTCAAAACGAGAAAA